>CAYPVD010000045.1:0-16280 GCA_964414055.1 uncultured Fibrobacteraceae bacterium | reverse complement strand
CGATTTTATTGCAGGTTTTCCCGGCGAAACCGACAAGGAATTCGAAGCCACCTGCACCATGGTCGAGGAGCTTCCGTTCAGCTATCTGCATGTGTTCCGGTTTTCGCCCCGGCCGGGAACCGCTGCGGCGGCCATGGGTGATCGGGTTCATCCCGAAACCGTTACCCGTCGGGCCGCCCGACTGCGGGAATTGGCCTCCCGACGTCACCTGGAATTCCTTGAAGACCTGCTCGGGACAACCCATGAGGCGATCCTCGAAGCCGAAGGGGACTTGCCGGGCTACCGCAGGGCCACCACGGACAACTACGTCGTGGTCCTTGTTCCCGAGGAGGGGAAGACCGGATCGCTGGTCGATGTTCGCCCTGTCCGCAGGGACGGCGATCGCCTTTTCGCGGAAATCGTGGAGGGGATTCATGGCTGACTTCATTGCGGGGATTTCCGCGCTTCCGCCCCAGGACCGGGACACCGGCCTGGGCGTGCCCTTTCACGTGGAAACCTACGGTTGCCAGATGAATGTCTATGACAGCCAGGCCATTACCGGTCTTCTGCTCGGCAACGGTTTCCGGCGTGTGGCGGATCCCGATGCCGCAGCCGTCATCCTGCTCAACACCTGCAGCGTGCGGGAGCACGCCGAGCAGAAGGTTCTCAGCAGGATCGGCGAGATCCGCCAAGGTCGGCGCCGCAGGAAAATGCCTCAGCCAGTGATCGCCGTCTGCGGCTGCATGGCCGAGCGAATGGGTTCGAGCCTCACCAAGGGTTCCCAGGCCGTGGACCTGGTGGTCGGCGTGGATCAGTACGAGAACCTGCCCGGCCTCCTGGAACCCCTGCTGGCCGGGAAGGAAACCATTCCCACCGCGGTTGTCATCGGCCACCGCGACGACAGCCGGTTGGTCGCGCCGCCGGAACTGTACCCCGTGAACAACAGTCATCTGGTGACTATTCACAAGGGGTGCGACTACAAGTGCACCTACTGCATCGTGCCCGCCACCCGGGGTCCCCAGCGCGAGAAGGACCCTGCCCTCATCCTCGAGGAGATCCGGCAAATCGTGCGGGTCGGCGGCCGTGAGGTGACATTGCTGGGACAGAACGTCACGGCCTACAGGTGGGGGGACATGGATTTCTCCGGCCTGCTGGGACTCGTGTCGCGGATCGAGGGTCTGGAACACATCAGGTTCCTGACCGGCCATCCCTGCGACATGCATCCGCACCTGATGGATGCCATCGGGCGGCTGGGGAAGGTCTGTCCCTGGCTGCACCTTCCCATTCAGAGCGGCAGCGACCGCATCCTGAGGCGGATGAAACGACTTTACACCCGGAAGCAGTACCTCGAAATGATCGCCTATGCCCGGAACGTCATTCCGGACGTCACCTTCTCCTCTGATTTCATCGTCGGTTTCCCCGGTGAGACGGAGGAGGATTTTTGCGCTACCTTAGAAGTGATCGAGGCGGTAGAGTACGATCAGGTTTTCACGTTCAAGTATTCCGAGCGGCCGGGAGTTCCGGCGTCACGCCTGGCGGATGACGTTCCGGTGGAAACCAAGAAGGAACGTCTGGCCCGGCTCATGGCCGCCCAGGAAGTGGTATGGGCACGGCTGGCCGGGTCCTGCGTGGGACAGACGTGGCAGGCCCGTGTGGAACGGTCGGCGCGCCGGCCGGCGGGAGCCTGGCTGTTGCGCACAGCGAATAACCGCAAGGTGATCGTCAAGGAGCCGGATTTGGCCGTGGGCGACGCGGTCGAGGTAAGAATTTCCGGCCACAGGAACACGACTTTTTTGGGTACGGTTTCGGGGTAACCCCTGGGGGAGACCCGGAGGTGATGTCATGTGGTTCTTCAAGGGCTTTCTGTTTCTGCTGCTGCTCTTCGTGCTGGCTTATTTCTTCATCACCAACAGCGGCCAGGCGGTCGACCTCAATTTCTTCGGACACAGCTACCTGGGGATTTCCATCTACTGGGTCGTGGTCGTCAGCTATCTGGTGGGATTCCTGACCAGCTTCGTCATGGCGGCCTTCCGTGAGTTTCAACTCCGAAGACGGATGCGTGGGTTGCAGAAGAACCTGAAGCTGAAGGAAAAGGAGATAGCCGAGCTGAGGACCATTCCGCTCAAGGAGGATCCCGAGGACGAGGTCCGGACCGGGAGGGAAGACGAAGGGAATGCCTGATCTCGGTATCATCATCGTGGTGGCGGCCGTCCTGGCAGCGGTGGCGCTCCTGCTGCTGTGGGCCCTGCGGGGGAAGCGCCCGACAAACGTGAGCGATCTGTATCTCGAGGCTCTGGAAGCCTGGGCCGCAGGTGATCTGGAGCTGGCCGAGGAGAATCTGCGGAAATCCGTGGCCGCTGATCCCCGAGGCGTGGATTCATTCCTCAAGCTGGGCGATCTGCTGCGGCTGCGCGGCCAACCGGACAAGGCCTCGGCATTGCACCGGGGCTTGATCGCCCGTCCCGACCTGCCCCGCAATCGGCGTATCCAGGCAGGGCTATCCCTGGCCGAGGACCTCCTGGCCATGTCCCGGTATGAAGAAGCCGGCCAGGTGCTTGATACACTGGTCAGACACGCGGGCGCCTCGGCCCGGTACTGGACGGCAAGATTCGCGCAGTGGACAGGAGTGGGGGACGACCAGGAGGCGGCCAGGACCCTGAAGTTCGCCGGAAACCACCTGCCTGGCAATGAGGGAGAGAAGTTCCGGGATGCCTACGGTTACTACCAGCTGGATCGCGCCTTCGCCGCCGCCCTGAAACAGGAGCACGCAGCCGCCATCGCCCTGTGCAAAAAAATTCCGGCGGATTCCGCAGCCGCAGATCATGACCCCCTGGTCAGGGCGGTGGTACGGATCGGCAAGGGCGATACCGACGGAGCCATGAACATTGCCGCCTCGTCCCTTGCCGGGCAACCGGAGGCGTTGCTGGCCTTCCAAGCCGTGCTGCGGCCCGCCCTCCTGGAACAGGGGCATTTCACCCGCTCCATTCCCCTGCTGGAAAGGATCGTCCAGCAGCCGGAGGTTCCGGTCCCCCTGATCATGGAGTTGGCCCTGCTCTACGAGAAGACCGGCAGGTTGGAACAGGCCGTGGATCTCCTGGTCAGCCAAAAGGGACGTCGGGATCTGACATGTGGTTCGGCGGCGGCCTTGCTGACCATCCTGATCCGGCAGCGGGGCGACGCCGACCTTCAGAAGCTGTGGGGCGCCTTTCATCATCCCCAGACGGGAGCCGGTTGGTGTTGTCCCGGTTGCGGCGCCCGCCGGGAACGCTTCGGCTGGTTCTGCCCGGACTGTTTGAATTGCGGTCCTTTCCTGCGCGACGCCGGGGACCGCCAAGGAGAGCCATGGTAGTCGTCCCCTTCGGCCGGACCACCGGCCATACCAGGATCCTTCCGGTCGGCCTGCTGGCCCTGCTGCTTCTCCTTGGCATACCGAGCCTGTTGAAGGCGGTGGGCAATGATCTTGTGGAAGAGTTCACCCAGGGTCGATTCCAACGGTCACGGGAACTGCTGACGGGTGCGGACGTAGACGATCCCGGCAACGCCCTGCTGAACCTCCTTCTGACCAGCGACCCGGCACAAAGCCTGGCCCTCGCGGTTCCCGCGGCGGGAAATGCGGAGGAGGATCGCCTCTGGCAGGCGCGCTGGACCCTGGAACAGGCCGATCTGGCCTTTGCCAGGCGGGAATACGACAAGGCGCTCCAGTCTCTTGAACCCATCCTGCACCGGGAGGATACCGAACTGGCGGGGCAGGTCTTCCTGCGGGCCGGACTCTCCTGGCGCGCGTTGGGCCGGCTGCAAAAGGCCCGGGAAATGCTGGCCTCCATAAGACCCCAAGACGGGGTCTTCCCCCTGGGCCGCTATTATCTCGGCGACATCGCCCTGGAGAACGGTGATCCGGAGCTGGCGCTTCGCTATTTCGACAACGCGGCCCAGGCCTGGGATGGGCGGGAACCCTCCCTGATCGCCGGCGCGACCTACCGGGCCCTGCGGGCACTGGGGCGGGAGGAAGAAGCCGGCAGGATGCTGCGGGAACACGAGGCTTCGCACGAGGACGGCCTGGCCTGGCTGGGGGTCCGCCCAGCCCCGGACGACCGCACCGACAGCATCCGGGCAGAGGAACCGAGCGCCCCGACCAGCGGGAAATTCTGTCTCCAGTTCGGTGCTTTCAGGGACCGCGCCCTGGCCCTCGGTTTCCTGGACAAGCATTCAGGGCAGATACCCGATCTGCGCATCGTTTCCAGCGCCGACAGTCAGGGGCTGCTGCTGTACCGGGTTCGTGCCGGGGCCTTCAACGACCCCGAGCAGGCTCGTGCCCGCGCCAGGGAGTTGAAGGATCGGTACGGGCTGGCCGCCATCGTCAAGGAATCCGATTAGCCCCGGGCCCCAGGAGAATTTCGCCAGTCATGTCCGAAACCGGGAAAAAAGCGGGAAGCGCGGGTGGGCGTGGACGTACGCCGATGCTGGTGCAGTATCTTGACCTGAAGGCCAAACATCCCGGTGCCCTGCTCCTGTTTCGCATGGGGGACTTCTACGAGACCTTTTTCGAGGACGCCCATACCCTTGCCGAAACCACCGGCGTGACCCTTACCAGCAGGGATGCCCGCAGTGAGAATCCCGTGCCGCTGGCGGGCGTTCCCTACCACGCCCTCGACTCCTACCTCCGGAAGCTCCTGGAAGCGGGTCTCACCGTGGCTATCTGCGAGCAGGTGGAGGATCCGGCCACGGCCAAGGGTCTGGTCAAGCGCGAAGTGGTGGAGATCATCAGCCCGGGAACCGCGACCGGGAATCAGCTTGTGGAATCGGAGTCCGGTCGCTATTGCCTGGCCTGGCACGACGATGGCGACGGGATGGCCGGCTGGGCGATTCTCGACGCCACCACCGGGGATTTCCGCTGCGGGCAGGAACCCGCGGCCCTGGAGGATCTCGTCCAGCGCTACCCGGTGCGGGAGATCATCGTGGGGGAGAATGTGCCCAGGCAGCGACTGGATGCCTGGTCCGCCGCCATGCCGGGTGTTGTCTTCAACCGGATCAACAGCGCCTGGCTTCATCCGGAATTCGCGCGGCACACCCTCCTGGATCATTTCCAGGTGGCGAACCTGTCTCCTTTCGGGCTGGAAGAAGGGGATCAGGAAAAGGCCGTTTCCGCTGCCGGCGCTCTCCTGCGCTATCTCACTTCCCTGACCCTCAGAAAACCAGCGCAGGTTCTGGGCCTGAACTTCACGCCCCACGGCCAGGGGCTGATCCTGGACGAGGAAACCCTGCGCAACCTGGAAGTGCTCAGGACCTTCCGTGGCGAAAGGGGCACTGGAACCCTTGTGCATCACCTGGACGGGACCCGAACTCCCATGGGACGTCGGCTCCTGGAAATGCGTTTGGCACGCCCGGACAACGATCTCCAGGCCCTGGAAACCTGGCACGAAGGGATCGAGGTCATTCTAACGGCGTACGAGGCCTTCGAACCGGTACGCAAGCTCGTCATGGGTCTGGGTGACCTGGAACGACGGGGAGCCCTGGCCGCAGCGGGGAAGATAGGTCCTGCGGGGTTGCGGCAGCTCGGCGATGCCCTGCAGGCGCTCATGAAACTGCGGGGTCTGGCTCTGGCACCCGATCTCTTGCCCGGGGTTCCCTCGAGCCATCCCTTGCGGAATTGGTTGAAGGCTTTGCCGGACCTGCAGGACCTGGCGGCCGAGATCCTCACCACCATCGCCGAGAATGCGCCCGCAGGTACACGGAAGCCCGGCTACATCCAGTCCGGCGTCGATCCTGACCTGGACAGGGCGCGTGAAGTGGCCGCCGACAGCAAGGGATTCCTGGCGCGGTTGCAGGAAAAGGAACGCCGGGACACCGGGATCCCCACCCTCAAGGTGGGGTTCAACAAGGTCTTCGGCTACTATTTCGAGGTCACCAACAGGCACCTGGACCGTGTGCCGGAGCATTACCAGCAAAAACAGACCCTGGTGGGGTCATGCCGCTACCACACGGCCGAGCTCAAGGAAACCGAGAACGCCATCCTGGAGGCGGAGGAGACCATCACGTCCCGTGAGAGCGCCATATTCGGCGAACTCGTGGCCAAGGCCGGCGGGCAGCTCCCCGAGATCACCCAGGCGGCCATGCTGACCGCCCGCACTGACCTGATGCTGGGTTTCGCGGCCATCGCCCGCCGTCACCGCTACTGCAGGCCGTTGTTGGATGACTCCCTGGAACTCATGATCCGGGACGGCCGGCACCCGGTAATCGAACAGATCCAGGAACAGGATTTCATCCCCAACGACACCCTGCTCGATGGCGACGGTCATCAGATCCTGCTGTTGACGGGACCCAACATGGGGGGCAAATCCACGTACCTGCGGCAGGTGGCCCTCATCGTCCTGATGGCCCAGGCGGGATCCTTCGTGCCGGCTTCCTCGGCCCGGATAGGCCTGGTCGACAGGATCTTTACCCGCGTCGGGGCCAGTGACAACCTGGCCAGAGGGGAATCCACCTTCTACACGGAAATGAGCGAGACCGCCCGCATCCTGCGGAACATGACCCGCCGCAGCCTTGTGATCCTGGACGAAGTGGGCAGGGGGACCTCGACGTACGACGGCCTGTCCCTGGCCTGGGCCATCACGGAGTTCCTGGGGCACGGGCGAGGTCCTCGACCGCGATCGATCTTCGCCACGCATTATCACGAATTGACGGACCTGGAGGATGACCTGCCGGGTCTCGTCAACCTGCGCCTGGAAATCAAGGAATGGCAGGGCAAGATCATTTTCATGCACAAGGTCGCCCCCGGTCGCAGTGACAAGAGCTACGGCATCCATGTGGCCCGTCTGGCGGGACTGCCGGAAGCCGTGCTCCAGAGGGCCCAGGAAATCCTCACCTCCTTGACCGTGGCCGACGCCCGGGACCATCCTTCGCGCCGGCCCGACCCCATATCCGTTGCAGATGTGAATCCCGCCGCTCCCGCCCGGACCCAGCTTTCCCTTTTCCGGGATGGTGAGAGGGATGCCCTGGACGCCCTGCGCGGAATGGACCTGGAACAACTCAGTCCCCTGGAAGCCTTCATGCTGCTGGTGAAGATCAAGGAGCAGCTACGGGATTAAGGTTCAGGGGGCGGCGGGGTATAAATTTTGGGTTAACCGTGCCATCTTCTTGGCCGATAAGCAGGAACAGATGATCCGCGTCTTTTCATGGGGGCTTTTCACCGGTTCCCGTGGCCATGGGGAAAGGATTCCATCTTGGCCGATATTATCAAATGGACGGTGATCCTGGTTTGCCCGGGGGAGGACGAGTTACCGCTGCTGGCGGGCTTGACGAGCCGGTCCGATGCCCAGGTCGTCGCCGTCGCCGATGCCGCCGGGACGAGTCTGGGCGCCGGTCTGGCCGAGGTCATGGGCGTACCGGTGGTGAAGGACCTCGCCGAGGTGATACCAGGTACCGCCCGCTATCTCATCTATCCCGAACTGAATGACGACACCGTCCCCTTTGTCGATCTGGCGGGGGAGTTCGGTCTCGAGCCCCTGAAGACCAGGGATTTCATCCGCATCCTGGAAGAACCGCGGGGCGAAGTGCTACCTGGTCCCGGCGACAAGCTGCACCTGTTCGACCAGGAAGGTCTGGAACTGGAGTCGGCGGCCATTCACCGCACCCTCAGCCGCATCGAGGAGGCCCTGGACAGGGAGAGCCTGTTGCGCTGGCTGCTGGGCCTGGCCATCCGGGCAACGGGGGCCGACAGCGGGTCGATCATGCTGGTGGACGAAGGTACCGAGGAACTGTACGTCGCCTTCGCCGAGGGCCTCAGCCAGCAGACCATGCTCAGGACCCGAGTGCGGATGGGCGAGGGCATTTCCGGCCGGGTCGCCCTGAGCCGCCAGGCCGAACTCATCACGTCCGATCAGCATCCCGGGGCCAGGCGCGACCGCTCCGGCGTGGGGTCGGCGGTTTGCGCACCGCTTGTGTGGGATGGGCGGTTGCTCGGCGTCCTCAACCTTTCCACCTCAACCGCCGCCGCGGGTCTGAACAGGGATGCCCTGTCTGTAGTCACCAGCCTGAGCCATCGTTTCGGTCTGATCCTGGATCGTTTCCTGCGCATCCAGCGAGTCCGTGACGGTGAGCTCTTCCGGATCATGGAAGAGGGCCTGCTGCGGGAAAAACGCAACCCCGAGGCCTTGGCCACGACCCTCAGCTCTTGGGCCAGCGACCTGGCCGAAGTCGCGGGGGCCAGCGCGGCCAGCCTGTCCGTCCTGACCGCCGACGGCGACCTGTTCACAGCCGATGCCGAGGGCTCCCACTACGAATCCCCGCCGGCGGATATCAAGACGGAGGCCATAACCTCCGGCAAGGCCGTCGTCCTGCGACCGGGGGATCTCGCCGACACTGACCCCATCGACAATCTCCGGGAAGCCACCGTGTTCCATCTGCCTGTGGGCGTCGAACCGGTGAGGGCCCTCTTCACCGTCGAGTTCACTTCGCCGGTGGCGGCCCACCAGTTCCATTCCATCAGCGGGGATATCCTGGCCCTGGTGGGACGGCATCTCGAGGACTACCTGGACCGGGTCCAGGCCGCAGACCAGATCGACCGCCTCACGACCCTGGCCACGGCTCTTTCGGGTCTGGTCTTGACCGATGGCAGGGGACTTTCCGAACAGAAGGTCCTGACCGCGGCCCAACGGCTTACCGGTGCCCGCCGAGCGTTTTTGATCGAGGATCCCGATGCTCTTATCACGGCCGGCACGGGGGAACAACCCCGGGCCATCCTCCAGGCCGGAGCGGACCTTCTGCGGGAAACCGGCCGCCGTGGCTGGAACAGCACCATCATCGAAGGGGATCCCGTCGCCAAGGAATCACCGCATGCCATTCTCGCGGCACCTCTTTCGGCCGAGGCCCCTTTCCCGGGTTTGGTGCTCTGGGACAAGAGCCGGCTGCACCCCCTGGATGCAGCCGGCTTCACGGAAATGGATGTCCTGTTCGTGCAGCGTTTGCTGCCCCTGCTGAAACTGGCCCGCCGACCCGCACCGGAGACGACCGCCGCTCCAGCGGCCGTCAAGGCGGACGTGGTTGCCGCCGTTGAGCCCGCAGCCGATCTGCACGCCGTCCTGAAGCGGGAGATGGACCGTTGCGACCGGTACCACACGTGCCTGGGCCTGACCGCCTACCGGGCCCCGGGTTATGAGGGGCAGGAGGGCAGGGGGCTGGCCGCCGTCGCCGGGGAACTGGTCAGGCATCTTCGTTCCTCGGACCAGGTGTTCGCCCTGGGACGGGACACCGTTCTGGTCCTTGTGCCGGAGGATGTCCAATCCCTGCCCAGGCTCCAGAAACGAGTCATGGGCGTGCTGCGCAACCTTGCCGGAGAGCCGGACCTCGCCTTTGCCAGCTCCGCCCGGACTTATCCCGGGGCGGCCAACAGCCCCGGGGCCCTTGTGGATTCGCTCTTGTCCGCCTTGGGCTGAAATTCCCTGCCCCTGCGGTTGACGTTCCATGCCCTCCTGGGATAACTTGCCTGCTTGAGACCCAGCCCGACGAGGCATACCGCCGTCCGGCACTCCGGGATGACTTCCAGCAAGGATGAGCATGCGAGGCGACATGGAGCAGACAATCCCCGAACCCCCTCGTATCCAACTCCTCGACGGCGCCACCATCGACCGCATCGCCGCCGGGGAAGTTGTGGAACGGCCGGCCTCCGCGGTCAAGGAACTCCTCGAGAACTCCCTCGATGCGGGAGCCGGCAGCATCTCCATCAAGCTTGAGGATGGCGGCCTGACCTCTTTGACGGTGGAGGACGACGGGCACGGAATTCCCTTCCGGGATCTGCCCCTGGCCTTCGAACGCCATGCGACGAGCAAGATCACCGCCGCAGCCGACATCATGCACGTGGGCAGCTTCGGATTCCGCGGCGAGGCCCTGGCCAGCATCGCCTCGGTCAGCCGCGTTCGCTGCGTTTCCCGCTACTCAGGCGAGGAAATGGGGGGGATGATCGAGCTCTCAGGCGGGGAGTTGGTGCGCAGGGAACCCGCTCCTCGCAACTGCGGCACGACCATCACCGTCAGCGACCTGTTCTTCAACACACCCGCCAGGCGCAAGTACATGCGCACCGCCCAGGCCGAACGCCGGGCGGTCATCAAGCTGATAACCCGGTTCGCCCTGGCCCACCGCGAGGTGCGCTGGCAGGTCCGGGAAGGCAGGGACGTGCTTCTGGATCTGATGCCCGCTCCTTCACTGACCGACCGGACAAGGGATCTGCTTGGCGCTGCGGTCGTGGACCACCTGGCCCGTTTCAGCTTCGAGAAGGGCGGCTTTAGCATCAGCGGGCTTGCCTCCCGGCCGACGTTTACTCGCGGCAACCGGGACCATCAATACCTGTTCATCAATCGTCGTCCCGTCCAGAACGCCACCCTCTCGCAGGCCATCCATCAGGCCTACCGCGAAGTGATCCCCGCCGGGCGCCATCCTGTCGTCATCGCCTTCCTCGAGGTTCCAGCCGGCGAGGTCGACGTCAACGTCCATCCGGCCAAGACCGAGGTCAGGCTCCTACTGGAAAGGGAGATCTTCGGCATGCTCAAGAAGGCCCTGCAGGAGGGCCTGAACCTGCGCGAGTTCTCCGAACTGCGGCCGTGGGCCGGGGGGGGAGCGGCAAGGCCGGAGGATGGCGGGGCTTCCCGCGATGGCATTGCGAAGGCCCAGGACGACTACCTGCGGGAGCATTTCCAGCGAGGCGGGTCCGCCGGATATGAATTCAAGGGAGTGCCGCGCGGACAGGGCGAACTGTTCGGGAGCCGTGCGCTGAGGGAAGGGATCCCTGCCCAGGGAGGAACATCCCTGGCGGGAGAGCCGGGTCCTGTTCCTGCCGATTCCCTGCATCCGGCCCCTTTCTGGCAGCTGCATAGGACGTACATCGTCACCCAGATCAGGGGCGGCCTGGTCCTCATCGACCAGCACAACAGCCATGAGCGGATCCTCTACAACGAGGCCAGGCAGTCGCTGGCCGAGGGCGGCCGACGCGTGCCGACCCAGCAGCTTCTTTTCCCGGCGCACCTGGAGCTCACTCCGGGGCAGGTCCAGGCCTGGCAGGGCCATGCCGAGGAGCTCGCCGCCATGGGCTTCACCGTCGAACCGTTCGGCGGCCAGAGCATTCTCGTGCAGGGAGTGCCCGCCAGCGTGAAGAACTGGAACGAGGGGCAGCTGCTCCTGGACATCCTCGACGACCTGGCCTGGGACGACCACCCCGGCCAGCAGGACCAGGCGGATCTGCTGGCCAGCTATGCGTGTCATGGAGCCGTCCGTGCGGGAGAGCCCCTGACGGTGCCCGAGATGCAGAACCTCGTCGACCAGTTGTTCGCCACCGACACTCCGCTTTCCTGTCCGCATGGTCGGCCCACCCTCATCCAGTTTTCCCTGGCGGAATTGGAGAAGCGGTTTGGGCGCACCTGAGGCGAAATCCCCCGCGGATCAGCGCGAAAGCATCATGTGCCTGGTCGGTCCTACCGCCTGCGGAAAAACAGGCCTGGTCATGCGCCTGGCCGCCGGGTTGCCCCTCGAGGTCATCAGTCTGGACAGCCGACAGATCTTCCAGGGCCTGCGCATCGGTACGGCCCAGCCGACTGCGGCAGAGAAGGCCGTCTGTCCCCATCATCTCGTGGATTTCGTGCCTGTCGATCACCAGTACGACGCCGCCATTTTTCGCCGCGATTTCCAGCGGGTCTACACCGGCATCCGGGACCGAGGCAACATTCCCGTCCTGGTGGGTGGGGCGGGGTTCTACCTCAAGGCCCTGACCGAAGGTTTCATGCCGCTGCCTCCTGTCCAGGGTGGTGATCTCGAGGATATCCGGGCCAAGGTCAACGCCCTGCCTCCTGAATCCCTGCGGGCGCGGCTGGCCGACGTTGATCCCCGCGCAGCCGACCGTATCCATCCCCATGATCTGTACCGTCAGCGGCGGGCGTTGGAGATTTTCCTTCTGACGGGACGCTGCATGACCGAGCACATGAACCAATGGAAACCCGAACCCTGCCTGGATCTGGACTTCCGGCTCGTAGTCCTCGATCGCGCCGTCGATGAACTTGACCAGAGGATCCGCACGCGGCTGCAGGATATGCTGCGCAACGGCTGGATGGAGGAAACCGAGCAAGCCTTGGAGCTTTCCGGCCCCGAGGCTCCGGGGCTGCAGAGCATCGGGTATCCCGAGATCATCCGTCATCTGCAGGGAGGGATCACCCGCACCCAGTTGGAGGAGGCCATCTTCCGGCGGACCAGACAGTACGCCAAACGTCAGCGGACCTGGTTCAGGAGGCTGTCCGCAGTCCTTGCAGGTCATCCTGAAGATGCTGTTTTCCAGCAACAGGTCCTCGATCTGTTTCATGGTCCGAAATGAGGTGAAGGTCGGTCTTGGGCCCAGATTTTAATAAGTTACAGAATGCAATTTAATGTCTGGGAATGTCTTATGGGAATTTTTCCTGCTTTTTTGGCGGTAAAAAAATATCTCTGACCGAAAATTTGTGTTTCACAACAGTCCGGAATGTGCTAATCTCATATATGCTAAACCGCAACCCGAAAAGGTCGTTTCGTACTGCGTCAAGCTCGACCTCACCAACGGTTTGCATCAACAACGTCCGAGCTTCTGCTCGCCCACGCAAGGAGAGACACACCATGAAGAAGACTCTATTGCTCCTGTCGATCAGCCTGATGGTTGCGACTTCCGCCTTCGCCATCCTGGATGATGCCGAAAACAACATCGGCCTGTATTTCGATACCGAAGCTGACGTGGTCTGCACCACCGCCAACTTCATCGATCACGTGCCCGCCTACTTCATCCTGACCAACCCGACCATGACCTCGACGCGTGGTTTCGAACTGGGCATGAACGTCGTCGGCCGCACCAACACCTCCATCACCGTCACCTACCCCGTCAACGCCACGGACGTCGGCGCTGCCGGTACCGGCGGGAACGACTTCAACTACATCGCCGGTTACGCCAACCCCATGCTGACCAACCCGGTGACCATTCTGGCCACCCTGGACATCTTCTACCTGGACCAGGTTCCCCTGGACTTCATCCTGGGTCCTGCCGCTCCCAGCTCCGATCCTAACGGTGAGAACGTCATGATCATGCTGGAAGACTTCAGCCTGGTCCCCGGCGCCACCTCCAACGAGCCCGGCCTGCCCGCCGCCCAGATCAACGGCAACTGCATCGTCGTGGACAACGAGGACGCCAGCTTCGGCGCCGTCAAGGCCCTGTTCCGGTAGGTTTCGCCCCTAGTCCTATCGGTACGGAAAAACGGCTCCGCAGTAGCGGAGCCGTTTTTCTGCCTGTTTGGAGCGGGCTACGGGGTTCGAACCCGCGACCACCAGCTTGGGAAGCTGGTGCTCTACCAACTGAGCTAAGCCCGCTCCGTGGACGGTAAACTAAATGCCGACCCGTTCCATGTCAACCACCTTGCCAAGCGCTGCCGTTCATGATTCCTTGGTGTTATGATCGAACTCATCAGACAGTTGCCATCCCCGCTGGACCGCCTCCATCGATGGCGCCCGGGGGACAAGTTGACCCACCTCGACGGCCGGCCCATCGAGGATATTCTCGATCTGTACTATTACACCCCTGCGGGGCGGAACACCCTGTTGAGCCTCGAGCGGGATGACGGCACGACCACGACCCTGGAGATCGATCCCGCCGATATCGGCGCCTTGACGAGTTGCTTCGCGCCCCTGGAATTCAAGACCTGCGCCTGCAAGTGCGTGTTCTGCTTCGTCGATCAGAATCCCCCCGGCATGCGGGATCAGATCTACGTCAAGGACGAGGACTACCGGTTCAGCTTCCTCTACGGGAATTACATCACCCTGACGTCCCTTGGCCGCCGCGGCCTGCAGCGGATCATCGACCAGGGCATGTCCCCGCTCTACGTTTCGGTGCACGCCACGGACATAGACGTGCGCACCCGCATGCTGGGCATCAGGAAGAAGATCGATATTCTGGAGATCATGGCCCGCCTCAAGGAGGCCGAGATCGAGATCCACGCCCAGGTCGTTCTGTGCCCGGGTTGGAATGACGGGCCGATCTTGGAACAGACCTTCCGCGACCTGTTGTCCCTGGCTCCCGGTTTTCCAGGATCGTCGGCGCCCTTCCAACCGGTCAACAGCCGGGGGCACGGCCGACCACGGTTTCCGGAAGATCAACCCGCCGAAGCTCGGGGGGGGGTCCGCTCCCTGGCCGTGGTCCCGGTGGGGTTGAGCGCCCACCGTGAAGGTCTCACCCGGCTGGATCCTGTGTCCGAGGTTTCCGCCGCCGAGGTCGTGGCCCAGGTAGCCCATTGGCAGGAAGAGGCCGCGGCCGGGATCGGGCATCGTTTCATCTACCTGAGCGACGAGTTCTTCCTCCTGGCCGGGCAGGCCTTTCCTCCCGTGGAACACTACGATGGATTCTGGCAGGTGGACAGCGCCATCGGCCTGACGCCTCGCCTGCGTGATCTGTGGGAGCAGGATCTCTCTTGGGCCGCATCCCATGATGGTGTGCCCCGTAAGCCCTTGACCGTGCTTACGGGGGAACTGGCCGCCAAGGCGTGGCGGCGTGAATTCCTGCCTGTGCTCCGACACTGGGGATGCCCTGAGGTGGAGGTGCTGGGCGTTCCCAACACCTTTTTCGGAAATACGGTCACCGTGGCGGGTCTGCTGAGCGGGCACGACCTGAGGGCTGCCCTGCAGGCCCTGCAGGTCGATCCGTCCCGGACCGTGGTCCTCTCTCCGCGGGTTTTCAACAGCGACGGATTGACCCTCGACGACATGACGTTGGAGGATATCACCAAAGGCCTGTCCCATCGCGTCGCGGTCGGCGAGGAGGACGAGTTTATTGCGTTCTGGCGGGAGCTTGACTAGGTTCGGGGCTGCATGAGATCCCGCTTGCCAAGGAGTTTCCAATGTCGCTGCGCACCGTGGCCATCGTCGGCAGGCCCAACGTGGGCAAATCGACCCTGTTCAACCGCATCGTGGGAGAACGCAGGAGTGTCGTCCACGAGACTCCCGGCGTGACCCGCGATCGCATCGCCGAGACCACCGACTGGGCCGGCCATCCCTTCATCCTGTTCGACACCGGCGGCATCATTCCCTTCGGGGAAGCCGACGGCGCCTTCGACACCCTGGTGACCACGGTGGCCCAGGATGCCATCGCCGAGGCCGATCTGATCCTGTTCCTCGTCGACGGCAAGGTAGGGCCCATGGCCTGGGACGAGGCCATCGCCAAGGACCTCAGGCGCAGCGGCAAACCCGTGGTCCTGGCGGTCAACAAGATCGAGAAGCCGGCCGAGGAGTTGGGTGTCCACGAGTTCCACAACCTGGGACTGGGGGAGCCCCACGGCATCAGCGCCCTGCATGGGCTGGGCGTGGGGGACCTGCTGGACGAGGTCGTCCGGGAGTTCCCCTCACACGAGGTGGAAACGCCTTGCGACTGCCGGGTCGCCATTCTGGGCCGGCCCAACGTGGGGAAGTCGTCCCTGCTGAACATCCTCACCGGACGCAACGACGCCTTGGTCAGCGACATTCCCGGCACGACCCGCGACTCCATCCATACCGACCTGGCCTGGCACGGCAAAACCATCCGCCTGATCGACACCGCCGGCCTCAGGCGCAAGGCCCGTGTCCAGGAGGCCGTCGAGGTCTTCAGCAACATGCGCACTGTCCGTTCCCTGGAGCAATGCGATGTGGCGGTGCTGGTTGTCGATGCCCAGGCCGGCGCGGTGGCCCAGGACGCCAAGATCGCCGGACTGATCCATGACGCGGGCAAGGGTGTGGTGGTGGTTTTCAACAAGTGGGACCTGGTTCCCGACAAGGAGACCCATACCCACCGGGACGTGTGGGAGAGATTCACCACCGCCGTGCCTTTTCTCGGTTACGCGCCCTGGTTCACCGGCAGCGCCTTGACGAGGCAGCGCACGGGAAAGGTCATGGAGATGGTGTGGGAGGTGCACCAGCAGCGGCAAAAGCGCATTCCCACTTCCCAGTTCAACGACTTCCTGGAGCGCATCGTGCGTCTCCAGCAACCGCGTGCGCATCGGGGCGGCCTGGGCAGGATCTATTACGGAACCCAGGCCGAGAAGGAACCGCCCACCTTCATCCTCTCCGTCAACGAACCGCGGTTTTTCGCCCGCAACTACCTGCGTTACATCAACAACAAGATCAGGGAGGAATTCGGCTTTACCGGCAACCGGATCTTTGTCAAACTGAAACAACACTAGGAAAAGCCTTCGGGCCCGCGTTCATACAGGAGAGCCCAACGTCATGCTGCTCGTCTTCTTTCTCGTCCTCGCCTTCCTGCTGGGCGCCTTGCCGTTCAGCTA
>CAYPVD010000044.1:0-16399 GCA_964414055.1 uncultured Fibrobacteraceae bacterium | reverse complement strand
CGGTGTCAAGGTCACGGCCGAGGATCCCGCCAAGCATTACTCCGAGATCGAGATCGCTCCCCTGGAGCGCGGTTTCGGACATACCCTGGGCAACGCCCTGCGTCGGACGCTGCTGTCCTCGATCCACGGCCACGGCATCACCGCCGTCCGGATCGAGGGCGTCAAGCACGAGCTGAGCACGGTTCCGGGTGTCCTGGAGGATGTCACGGACATCGTCCTGAACCTCAAGGAAGTGGTGTTCAAGCTCTCGGACGCTCCGGCGGGCTGGGCGAGCATCGACGCCACCGGTCCCGGCGTGGTCAACGCCTCGATGATCAGCGGCATTCCCGAGCTGGAGGTCGTCAATCCCGATCACGTGATCTGCACGCTGACCGAGGAAGAGGACTTCAGCTGCCGGATCTACGTGGACACCGGCCGCAACTACGTTGACCGGGAGCAGCACGTGATTCCCGACGAGGTGATCGGCGTGATCCGCATGGACACGAACTTCTCGCCGGTGCGCAAGGTCAGTTTCCGGGTGGAGGACACCCGGGTGGGCCAGCGGACGGACTACGACAAGCTCGTGCTGGGCATCACCACCAACGGCGCGGTGCGTCCCGAGGATGCGGTGGCGTTCGCCGCCAAGCTCCTGAAGGACCAGCTGCAGCTGTTCATCAACTTCGACGAGGCGCCCATCGACGCCCAGGAGATCGAGGTCAACGAGGAGCAGGACCGCCTGGTGGATCTGCTGTCGCGCAACGTCGAGGAGCTCGAACTCTCGGTGCGGTCGGCCAACTGTCTCAAGTCCGGCCACATCAAGACCCTGTTCGACCTGGTGACCAAGAACGAGCAGGAGATGCTCAAGTTCAGGAACTTCGGTCGCAAGAGCCTCAACGAGATCAGCGAGATCCTCGAGGGCATGAACCTGACCTTCGGGATGGCGTTCGAGCCCGAGATCGAGAACAAGGTACGGGAGCGCAGCGGCGCCTGACAGCGCCCGGTGTGCCTTCAGCGGCATAAGAATGGACGGTCCGCACCTGCGGCCGTCGCCAGCACCGACAAGGATGGAATGACCAATGCGACACAACGTGAGTGGACGCAAACTCAACCGCACTCCGGCCCACCGGAAGATGCTCTACCGCAACCTGGTGACCTCGCTGTTCAAACACGAGAAGATCCAGACCACGGTGCCCAAGGCCAAGGAGGCCCGTGCGGTGGCCGAGAAGCTCATCACCTTCGCCAAGCGGGGTGATCTGCACGCCAGGCGCATGGCTGCGCGCAAGATCAACGAGCCCGCCGTGCTGGCCAAGCTGTTCGAGGAGATCGGCCCCCGTTACGCCGAGCGGCCGGGCGGGTACACCCGCATCCTGCGGCTGGGTCCCCGCAAGGGCGACAACGCCGAGCTGGTCATCCTCGAGCTGGTCGACGGTACCGCCAAGCCCAAGGTCAAGGATTCCCTGAAGCGCAAGCGGGCCCGTAAAATCCTCGCCGCCGAGGAGAAGGCCGAGGCCAAGGCCGCCCTGCTGGAGGAGTCCGAGGAAGCGGCTGCGGACGAAGCGGAAGCGGAGGCTCCTGCGGCCCAGGAGAACGACCAGGCCGACGCGGCTCCTGAAGAGGAAAAGAAGGAAGACTAGTTCCCGCTCCGGGAACATCCGGATAAGCAGGCCATACCCCGTTCAGACTACTTCTGGGCGGGGTATGGCCTTATTTCCGGGCCCCCATCTCCCCTCTTGATAACCCGCTGGAATTGACCTAACTTCAGCCCGGCGGCAGGGAAGCGACCTTTGCCGCTACCTTGTCGTGGGACGGCTGCCCCGATGAACCGCATTGGGGTTTTCCACCGCCTGCCCCGCACTACGCCATTGAGCATGGAGGATACGAGCATGGCTGCAAGGACGCTCCTCACCGCAGGCATTACGGGTGTGGGGATGAGTTATCCCGACCGGGTCCTGACCAACCACGACCTGGAAAAGATGGTCGACACGAACCACCAGTGGATCGTCGAACGCACGGGCATCAACGAGCGCCGCATCGCCGAGAAGGGCACCGGGGCCTCGGTGCACGGGGCCAAGGCGGCCCTGCAGGCCCTCGAGCATGCCGGCGTCCGGCCCGACCAGGTCGACCAGATCATCGTGCCCACCGTGACCCCGGACATGGTCTTCCCGGCGACGGCCTGCCTGATCCAGGAGATGATCGGCGCCGAGAACGCCTGGGGCTATGACCTGGAGGCAGCCTGCAGCGGCTTCCTCTTCGCCTTGCAGAATGCCAGGGCCCAGGTGGAATCCGGGGCCGCCAGCAGGGTGCTCGTGGTCGGCAGCGAGATCATGTCGTCGATCCTGAACTGGGAGGACCGCAACACCTGCATCCTGTTCGGGGACGGGGCGGGGGCGGTGGTGGTCGAGGCTGTCCCGAACGAGAAGATCGGTATCTTCGATGCCTTGTTGCATGTAGACGGTTCCGGGGCCAAGTATCTATACCAGACTGCGGGCGGTAGCCGTGCGCCCGCCAGCGCCGAAACGGTGGCTGCCAAGCAGCACTACGTGCACCAGGAGGGGCGCGAAGTCTTCAAGTTCGCCGTCAAGGGCATGGCCAAGGTCACCCAGGAGGTGCTGGAACGCAACGGGCTGACCGGGCAGGATGTGAAGCTGCTGGTGCCCCATCAGGCCAACATCCGCATCATCGAGGCCACCCAGCGGCGCCTGAAACTGAGCGACGAGCAGGTCATGATCACCATCGACCGCTTCGGCAATACCACCGCCGCCAGCATCCCCATGGCCTTGCGGGTGGCCCTGGACGAGGGGCGGCTGCAGCAGGGCGATCTGGTGGCCCTGAGCGCCTTCGGGGCCGGATTCACCTGGGGCGCCATCCTGGTGCGGTGGACGGCTTCCTGATGGAAATTCCGGGCGGCAGGGGCGAGTCATGATCGAAGCGGTGGGTCTGACCCGCTTCTACGGCCCCGTGGCAGCCCTGCGTGACGTTTCCTTCCGGATCGACGCGGGCGAGGTCGTGGGTTTCCTGGGTCCCAACGGGGCCGGCAAATCCACGACCATGAAGATCCTCACCGGCTCCCTGGCCCCCAGCGCGGGTTCCGCCCGTGTCGCCGGGTACGATATCCTGGACGAATCCCTGGCCGTGCGCCGCCGCATCGGCTTCATGCCCGAGCAGGTGGTGCTGTACCCTGACCAGACTGTGGAAGGCCTGCTCGAGTTCGTGGCCGTGCTCAAGGGCGTGCCTGCGTCCGGTCGCCGCGCCCACCTGGACGGGATCATGGCCCGGACGGGTCTGTCGCAGGTCAAAGGCAAGCTCATCGCAAGTCTGTCCCACGGCTTCCGGAAGCGGGCGGGCCTGGCCCAGGCGCTGGTGGGCGATCCGGAAGTCCTGATCCTGGACGAGCCGACCAGTGGCCTGGATCCCCAGCAGATCGTGGAGATCAGGGAACTGATCCGCGGCTTCAGGGGGCTACGGACGGTCCTGCTCAGCAGCCACATCCTCTCGGAGGTGGAGGCGGTCTGCAACCGGGTCCTGATCCTCAACCGGGGACGCCTGGTGGGGGAACAGGGCTCCGAGGGTGTGCCGGCCGGGGACCTGGCGGAGATGGCCGAGGGGCCGCAGAGGGTGATCCTGAGCTGGAACGGGAACCGGGAGGAAGTGGCCGCCGCCCTGGCCCGGGTGACGGGAGTGGACGACATCCAGCTCAACGCCGAGGGCGCCGAGGTGGTCATCGCCGGCAATCCCGTGGAGATCAGGCCCAAGCTGGTGGAGTCGGTCATCAACGCCGGCGGCCGGTTGCAGGGTATCCAGGATAAGGGACCCTCCCTGGAGGATCTGTTCCTGCGCCTGACCGGGGTCGATGTTCCCCCCGAACCCGACCCGCCTGCCGATCCGGAGGAATCATGACCAGGACGTTGGCCATCGCCCGCCGGGAGACCGGCGCGTTCTTCCACAGCCCCATGGGGGCGGTGGTCCTGACGGCGTTCCTGGCGGCGGTCGGCCTGTTCTTCACGATCTTCCTGCTGGGCTACAGCGAGATGTCCCTGACGGCCCTGCAGAGCCCTCGCTCGGGCAACTATCTCAACCTCGCCGAGGGGCTGTTCCGGCCCCTGGTCTCCAACACGGTCTTCTTCATGCTGTTCCTGGTGCCCGCGGTGACCATGCGTCTGTTCGCGCCCGAGTTCGGTTCAGGCCGCTACAACCTGATCGCCAGCTGGCCGGTGACCGACCGCACCTGGGTGTGGGGGAAGTGGCTGGCCGCCCTGTTCAGCGGGGCCGTCATGATCGGCTGCAGCCTGGCCTATTTCGGCGCGGTCTGGTTCCTGGGATCTCCCGAATGGGGACCGGCCGCCACCGCGATCCTGGGCGAACTGCTCTTCCTGGCCACCCTGGCCGCGTGGGGGGTGCTCGCCTCAACCCTGTTCTCCCAGCAGATGGTGGCCTACTTCACGGCGTTCATCATCTCCCTGTTCCTGTTCCTGGTGGGGTCGCTGGAGCGTTTCCTGCCTGCGGTGCCCGGCGCCCTGGTGAGGGAGCTTTCCCTGCTGACCCACTTCGAGCTGCTGTCGCGGGGAGTGATCGATTACCGGGATATTCTCTACTTCCTGCTGATGATCGTGGTGCCCTTGGTGGCGGCTACCGGGGTGATGAAGAGCAGGCGCATGCCCGTGCGCCGTCGGCCCGCCGTCTGGGCCCCCGCCCTGACCACCGTACTGCTGGCGGTGGCCCTGTTCCTGCTGGCCGGACAGTTCCCGTGGACCCTGGACACCACGGGCAACCGGCGCTACAGCCTGGCGCCCCAGACCCTGCAGATCCTCGACGAGTTGCCGGCGGATCTGGCGGCCGTCGCGGCCGCGCCGGATTCCAGCGGCCGTGTGGAGGGACCGGCGGACTCGTCCGCACCTGATCATGTGATGGTCTACGCCTTCTACCAGCGCATGGATCCGGCCCGGGACATCACCGAGGCGTTGTTGAAGGCCTGTGCACGGCGCACACATGCCTTCCGGTTCAAGGTCATCGACCCGGAAACCGACCTGGATCTCGTGCGACACTACGACGTGCGGGTCTCCCGCACGGTGGTCATCACCGCCGGCGAGCGGTTCGTCTCGGTGCTGCAGCCGGAGGAAGGGGCCCTCATCAGCGCCGTCTTCCGCCTGGTGTCCGGCAAGCGCACCCGCGTGTGCGAACTCCAGGGGCACGGCGAACACCTGCTGGCCAGCGACGAGCGGCCTGGCTACTCGACCTACGGGCAGGTGCTGGCCATGCAGGGCTACGATGTTCGCCCTCTTTACCTGGGCCAGAACCCCGTGGTTCCGGGCGGCTGCGATGTGTTGGTCATCGCCGGTCCGCGCACCCAACCGGGCCGGCGCGAGCTGGATGCCGTCACCGCGTATCTGCGGAAGGGGGGGGCGGTGCTGGCCATGTTCGATCCTCCCACTCCCGAGCACTGGGTGGAATGGATGGCACGCTGGCGGGTCGGGTTGACCGGCGCGGTGATGGTTTCGGCCGACCGTGCCGGGGAGGAATACGGAGTCAGCGCCCGCACCATCGTAGTGGGGGACGGTTACGGCGATCATATCATCTCCCGACCCCTCAAGGGGGTGGTCACGGTCTTTCCCCTGGCCCAGCCCCTGGCCGAAGTGGGAGAACCGGACAGCACCGTCGGCGGGGCCGTTCTTCTGCAGTCGAGCGACCTGACCTGGGCCGAGACCGATCCGGCCACCATGTTCAGCGGTAAGCCGAAGTTCGATCCGGGGCATGATGTGCGGGGGCCGCTGCCCCTGGCCATGGCCCTGGAACTCCGCCTGGATTCCACCGGCGACAAGGTCGGACGCATGGTGGTGGTGGGCAATTCGGAGTTCGTCTCCAACGCCAACATCAACCTGGGCGCCAACAGCGACCTGCTGCTCAACGCCCTGGGCTGGCTGGCGAGGGAGAAGACCCTCATCCAGTTGCGGGGCAAGGATCCCCTGAGCCAGCCGGTGGTTCTCAGCACGGTCGCCCGCCGTTTCCTGGGCTGGGGGGCCGCCGTGGGCTGGCCGCTGTTCGTCGGCAGCCTGGCCCTGGTCATCATGCTCCGGCACCGGCGCAAGGCGGGGCGGGAGGGCAGTCCATGACGCCGACTTTGCGGCCGCACTCCGGACCGCCGGGACGTGCGGGAGGAGCGGTGCTGACCACCCTGCTGCTGTTGCTGGCGGTGGCCGTGGTGATCCTGGGCTACTGGCGGATCAAGGCACACAGGAAGCAGGAGGCCATCGTCCTGTCCGCGCCCCTGCTCCCGGTTCCTGCCGATCAGATCACGGGCCTGCTCGTGACGCGCAAGGACGGCCAGTTCCGCCTGGACCGCACCGACGGCGGGGCCTGGACCCTCTCGGTGGGTACCAGCGACTACGTGGATCCCCGGTCCGTGGATTTCCTGCTGCATGACCTGACGTCCGCCGTGGGCGGCCCCGTGCTTCCGGGCACCGAGCCCGAGGACCGGCGGTACGATTTCAACGGGGAACAGGCCCTGAGGTTGACCATCTTCCTCGAAAACGGACGGCGGTTGAGCCTGGCCCTCGGGACCATCAATCCGGTCACCGGCCGATACTATGCTTCCGGCCTCGGACGGGCGGGCTGTTTCATGGTGGAGGCCGCCCTGCAGCGGCGCCTGGTGCAGCTGCCGCGCTCGGTGGAGCTCAAGACCCTGCTGCCCGAGGTGAAAGCCGCCGATCTGTCGCGCATTGATTTGTGGCGGGGAAAAATCGATCACCGCCTCGTGCGTCATGAAGGGCGCTGGTGGCTGCAGGTTCCCCCCGGCGGACCGGCCAGGCTGGGCCGGGACGTCGTCGACTACGCGGCCTATTACCGGGACAGGATGCGCAGCGATCAGGATGGCGACTGGGTGCTGGCCTCTACGGCCGCCGTCGGTATGCTGGTCTACGAGATGAGCCAGGTGGCGGTGCGTGAGATCAAGCCCGCGGCCGAGGCCGCCGCCTGGTACGACAAGTGGGAGCTGGACGAGCCCTGGCGCAAGGTGGTCCTGACCGGCGAAGGCATCAACCCCGATCCCACCGCCCCGGCCGGCGATGTCTTCACGCTCCTGTTCGCCGCCCCCCTGGGTTCGCAGTTAATTCCCGTGGCGCGCAGGGAAGTCGTGCTGCTTGCGGACGGCCAGGCCGCCAAGACCCTGGACCGACCCCTGGAGGAGCTGGTCCACCGCTCGGCCTTGACGTTCAAGGTCATGCCCGCGGTGAAGCTCAGCATCGAGCGGGAGGGCCGGGTGGTCCTGGCCGGTGAGCGTGATCCGGGGCCTGTCGAGGGGGAAGGGCGCCTGCAGTGGAGGACAACCGTGCCGGTTGAGGGCTCTTCACTGCTGCCGGCGAAGCAAAGGCGGAACCTGGCGGGGGAGACCGTGGTGGAGATGGATCGCATGCCCCTGCTGAAGCCCCTGCCGCCGGTCACGGACAGCTCGCCGCTTTTGGCCAAGGAACAGATCGAGGTGCGTGTGACCTTCGCTCCCGGCGCGGCGGTACCGGAGATGGTTTTCCGAATGGGTTATCTCAGGCCGGATGTGTTTCCCGAGCTTGTCCAGCCGGTTCCCGGAGGTCGCCCCGTGGGCCTGTGGCGACCGGATTCGGGCCAACTGCTGCAGGTCTCGGACGGTCTGGTGGTCACCGCACGCAATCTCGCCGTATCGGCACCCTGATCCCGACGGATATCACGGATCGGCCCGGACGCCCAGGGGCAGAGGTCCTGCGGCCAGTAGGGGGGTATCCCCGCCTGCTGGCAGGGATGTCAGGTCCAGGTCCCGGACCCTGCCCGGTGGCAGGGAGGACATGGCCAAGGTCAAGCGGGAGCACCGGGTGTGGAAATCGTCCAGGAGGTCGGCGGCCACCGGGTCGGCCGCGGGGAGTTTCAGGCTGCGGGGGTTGACGAATTTCCCGTGGCGCTTGACGCGGTAATCCAGGTGCGGCCCGGTGGCGTAACCGGTGGCGCCCACGTAGCCGATGATGTCTCCCTGGCGGACATGTTTCCCCTTGCGGACACCCTTGGCGAAGCGGGACAGGTGCAGGTAGTAGGTCTCGTATTCGCTGTTGTTGTGGCGGATGTGGATGTAGCGGCCGTTGCCCTTCTTGCGTGCGGCCTCCAGGACCACGCCGTCTCCGCCGGCGCGCACGGGGGTGCCCAGGGGTGCGGCGTAATCCACGCCCAAGTGCGGCATCCAGCGCTTCAGCACCGGGTGATAGCGGCGGTAGGTGAACTTGCTGCTGATGCGACTGTATTCCAGGGGCGCACGCAGCAGTTGCTTCTGCAGGTTGTGCCCCTCGGCGTCGAAATATCCCGGCTTGCCGCCGGGTCCCTGGAACAGGAACGCCTGGTGGTTGCGGCCGCGGTTGGCGATGGTGACCGCCTCGATGGCTCCGGTGCGGACCCGCTTCCCGTCCTTCCAGACCTCGTCGTAGATGATCTCGAAGGTGTCGCCCCGGCGCAGATCCCGCTTGAAGTCCAGGTCCCAGCCCAGGATGTCGTTCAACTTGGAGGCCAGGGCCAGGGGGGCGTCCACCTCGGCCAGGCTGGCGTACAGGCTGTTGTTGATCACACCGGCCACTCCGCGCAAGCGGTGGGTTACGGGGTAGGTTCCGTCCCGGCGCACGAAGGTGTCGCCCTCGCGGATCCAGGTCACGTAGCTTTCCAGGTCGAGGTCGAAGCCCAGGGAGCGCAACCCGCCGTCGGGATCCTGCCTGATCCGGAAAGATTCCCCCGAACGGACCCGGCGCAGATCCCGGAAACTCTTGCAGGCCTTGACCAGGGTCATGATGTCGCCGTGGGGCACGCCCCGGGCCAGCAGGGCGTCATAGAACGTCTCGCGGGGGCCGATGGCCATGATGTTCTGACCGGCCGGGATCTCCAGGGGGCCCAGTCTGTCGCTGTACAGGAACGGGCGGTCCGGGGCGGCGATCAGGGCTCCGGCAAAACCGGCTTCCGGCTCGATCTCCGGTCGACGATCCAGGGACAAGGGCGGAGCCGTGGGCAGGGAGGTGGTGATAAGCGATTCCGAAGGGCCGCCACGACCGTCCTGGGGCAGGTTTACCGCCTCCTGGGGGGCCAGGGAGATGATGCCGACCAGGAACAGCCCACAACCCAGGATGACCAGGCTCAGGGGCAATATGCGGGAAAACCCGTACTGTCGCAGGGAAAATTTCAGGATCCATCCTCCAAATCGTGTCCATCATGCATGATGGCTTGTTCCGTGTATGAAAATTGCACCATGCAGGCTATGGTTCGCAAGGGTTTTCTCCGGTGACCGGCGGTTCGAGAGCTGTTGAGACCGGCGCCTTGGCGTAGTAAGATGTTCCAGACGTTCCTGTTGTGCCCCCCGAGGGGTCCAGGAAGTCCCCGGGATCCGGATTCCGGGTCCGCGTATTCTTCCCGGAGGTCATGATCTTGTTCCCTCCCGACCGCAAATTGCATGCCGTAACCGTGTTGTTCGCCCTCTGCGGGCTGCTTGTCGGCTGGTCAGTTCCTGTCCAGGGGGCGGTGCATCTGGTGGCAGAAACCGGCGACAACGGGGACAGGTTCGGCGCCTCGGCCACGGAACTGGAGGATATCAACAGCGACGGTCGCTGGGAGTTCCTGGTGGGAGCCCCGGGGGACCAGACCGCGGGCCTGGACGCCGGAGCCGTGTTCCTGTGGTTCGGCGGCGACGTGCTGACCGTGGCTCCGGACCGTACCTGGGCCGGAACCTCGCCTGAGCAGTTCGGCCACGTTGTGGCGCGCATCGGGGACGTTAACAACGACGGCGTTGCCGACTGGGCGGTGGGCGCTCCCGGTTCCAACGCCGCCGGGTCGCAGACGGGACGGGTCTACGTCTTCTACGGCAGTGCCGACCCGTCGGTCACGGCCGACCTTGTCATCGACGGCGCCACCGGTGGCGACCAGTTCGGCTACGCCATCAGTGCGGCCGGCGACTTCAACGGGGACGGCAAGGACGATTTCATCGTGGGCGCTCCCTACAGCGACCTGCGCGCCCAGAACGCCGGAGCCGCCTACGTAATCTACGGGTCCAACTCGGGTCCCAGTTCCGACCTTGCCGATGCCACGGTCTTCGCCGGCCAGATCGCCGACGACAACTTCGGCTGGTCCGTCAGTGACGCCGGCAATTTCCTGGGGGGCCCGGCCGACTGCGTGGCTGTGGGCGCCCCTTCCAACAACACCCACGGCGGCATCGACGCCGGCGCCCTTTACGTTTTCGAGGGGCGCACATCCGGTGCAGTTCCGGACACCACCATCGATTTCGCCGCGGGGATCGGAGCCGCTTCCAAGGCCGGCAGCGGTTTCGGGTTCGCGGTGCGGGGGATCGGCAGCTTCGACGGCGACGGCTACGTGGACCTGGCCGTGGGCGCGCCCCTGTGCGACGAGAGTTCCCTGGATGCCGGTCGTCTGGAGATCTTCCGCGGCGGCACGGCGCCCTCGACGACGGCCTACCGCTACGTCAACGGAGCCGTGGCCGGCGACCAGTTCGGCTACAGCGTGGCCCGGGTCTACGACGTGACCGGCTCGGGCCTGGACGACGTACTCATCGGGGCTCCCTATCATGATTCCGACGCCACCGACGGCGGGCGGGCCTACCTGTACGCCGGGGGTTCGTCTTCCCAGGCCTCGGCGGCCGCCCTGGAGGGTATTCCCGTGATGCCCCTGCTGACGGGTACGGCTTCGGACGATCAGTTCGGGGCGGCGGTCTCCTCGGCCGGCGATTTCGACGGCGACGGTCGGCGGGATTACGCCATCGGTGCTCCCGGGGGCAACAACCTGTCCGGGTCCACCGGCGGCTACTGCCTGCTGGAAGATTCCAGCATGGGCGTGGTGGCCAACACCCTGTCCCTGTGGGAAACGGGTTGGACCTCCGATGGTGCCGCGAAGGTCGATTTCCACGTGGTGCCGCCAGCAGGCCGCAGGATCGGATCCCTGGCCGTCAGCCGCGTGGTTTCGGTTGCCGCCGGACCGGTAGCCGACGATGTGATCTGGAATGCCCCGCCGCTCCCCGCCGGTTCGTGTTCCCAAGGGGTCTGCCTGGAAACGACCCTGGCGGGCTATCGGCTGCACGATGCCGATGCGGCGGCGAATCTTCCCGAGGACGGCCGTCTGGCCTATGCCTTGTCCCTGACCCTGGACGATGGTTCGGCCCTGGATCTGGGTCTGCAACCGGGTCCTGATCCCCGGGATGTCCCGTCCCCGGCAGGCGGCGGACTGCTGATCGAGAACATCTGGCCCAACCCCGCCAACCCGCGGGTGACCATCGTCTACCGGGCGCCCCGGGGATCCGAGGTCGCCGTGCGGATCGTGGATCTGCGCGGCCGCCTGGTGCGGACCCTGCAGGCGGACACGGGTACGGGTGCCAGTCAGCAAATTGTATGGGACGGACGGGAGGATGCCGGGGGGATGGCCGCCTCGGGTCTCTACCTGGTGCAGATCCGGACCCCCGCCGACCGGCAGGTACGGCCCCTGGTCCTGGCCCGATGAACGATCCGGGGGTGAGGCAGCCCCTGGTGGAACTGCACACCCACCTGGAGGGCAGCCTCACGCCGACACGCCTCGTGACCCTGGCCGATCGTCACGGTCAGCCGGGAGTGCCCGTGCGCTGCTTGAATCCCGACGGTGCCACCTACCGCAGCACGGATTTTCACGGTTTCCTGGACCTGTACAGGATCGCCACCAGCGTGGTCCGCACCCCCGGCGATTATCACGAGATCGCCCGGGATCTGGGGGAGCAGTTGGCGGCCGACGGTGTCGGCTACGCCGAAGTGATGGTCTCGCTGGGTGTGGTGCTGAAACGGGGGATCGAGCCCCGCGGCGTGATGACCGCCCTGGCCGAGGCCGCGGCCGAGGTGGCCGAAACGCGGGGGGTCGTCATGCGCTGGATCCCCGACGCGGTGCGCCAGTGGGGCGTGGACGACGGTTGGCGCGCCTGGGAAGCGGCCCACGCGGCGGGCCGGGAACTGGGCATCGTCGGTTTCGGCCTGGGCGGGGACGAGACGGCGGGTCCGGCGGCCGATTTCGCCGCCCTGTTCGCCGCGGTCAAGGCCGAGGGCTTCGGGGTGAGCATCCACGCCGGTGAGATCCCCGACATGGGTGAGGCGGCGACGGAGTCGGTGCGCCAGGCGGTGGAGGCCTGCGGCGCCGACCGCATCGGCCACGGACTGGCGGCGGCTGGGGACCCGGGCCTGCTGGACTTGCTGGCCGGGCGCGGCGTGTGCGTGGAACTGTGTCCCCGCTCCAACATGGCCACGGGGAATATTGCGCGGCTGGAGGACCATCCCCTGCGGGCCTTCCTGGACGCGGGCGTTCCCTGCTGTCTGAACACCGACGATCGCACCCTGTTCGGTTTGGATCTGCGGGGGGAATACGCGGCGGCGCAGGATGAACTGGGACTGACGGACGCTGAGCAGGAGCGGATGCTGGAAGCGGCGCGCAAGGCGATATTCACACCGCCAAACTAGCAGGGAAAAGGCCCTGGGATCCGTCCCGGGGCCGTCTATGCGGGGCAAGCCCCTTGGAACCGCATGCAGTACGAGGTCCAAGGCCTAGGATGGGACGGGACATAATCTCGGAGGCACGGCTCCTTGAACGATGTGCAAATGACATTCCCGGCTCGGTTCCTTTCTTCCACGGTCACTATCGTCTTCCTGGCGGCCGTCCTGGCCCGGCTGCCCGCCCTGGGTTCCTGGTGGTGTCTGGACGACTGGGGACAGCTGGCGCACGGGGCGGGAGTCCTGGCCACGCAGGAGGCTCTGCACGCCCGGTGGCTGAGCCAGCATCTGTTCTGGAGTCTGACCTGGCCGCTGTTCGGCCTGCATCCCTGGCCATATGCGTTGCTGAGGATCTCCCTGCACGGCATCGCCGCCGTTTCCGTGTGGTCAGGATCGCCAGGCACGTGGGCGTCGGGCGCGGCGGAGCCCTGGTCGCCGGCCTGCTGTTCGCCGCCTCCCCGTTTTCCTTCACACCGGTCTACTGGGCCTCGGGGATCCAGGAACTTTTGGCCGGGACGCTGGCCCTGCTGGCGGTTGAGAGATGGCTCGCACCCGGACGAACCGGTGTGGTTCTGCCGGTGGTGCTGGGACTGGGCTCGATCCTGTCCAAGGAGTCCGCCCTGGGTCTGGCGGTCCTGTGGGGCCTGCATACGATCTGGCGGCGTGGACATGACAACAGGAAGCAACGGTCACGCTGGCTTGCGGTCGTCGTGCTGTTGCCGGCGGGCGTGGTGGAAGCGATCCTGGTCGGCCGCCATTTCGCCACCGGACAGGGGGAGCCCTACGCCACCGGAGGGGTGTTCGTGGTCCTGGGCAACCTGGGCAAGTTCGGCTGGTGGTTGCTGACCCAGGGCCCTGTTTTCACGGGACAGGTGACCTGGACTCTGGCCCATATCGGTCTGGGCTTCTGGGGGGCATGGGCGGTGGTGGCGACGGTCGCGTGGCGAAGGGGGCACCGTCTTCCGGCCGTGACCCTGCTGGCGGCCCTGCTGTCCCTCGCCCCGGTCCTGGTCCTGAAGAACCAGGTGCGCCCCTACATGGGGTACCTTCTCATGGCGAGCTTTTCCCTGCTGGTAGGCTGCCTGCTGCCAAAGCGCTGGTGGCCGGGTCGCTGGACCATGGGTGTCCTGGGACCGGCCGCCGTGGTCCTGGGTCTGTGGGGCATGACCGAGCGGATCGGCAACCGGGATGACGCCGGCCGGGTGGCCGACCCCGTGGTCCGGGCCATGGGGATCTCGAAAAGATCATTCGAATATCTGAAGGAACATTTTCCGCGGCAGGATCCGCAGGGGGATGGCATGCTGGTCGTGTATCAACCCGCCCTGCGTGCACGGGACATCGAGCAGGCTCGGCGACTTGGCAGCTCCCATGTCCACCCCACCGGACCTTATACCGCCCTGGACGGGACCTCGGGGCTGTTGCTCCTTGCCGGACGCAGGAACGGGGCCGTCTGGGTCAATTCCCTGCTTGATGTTTCCGCCGGAGCCTTCGTGTTCTGCGAGGTCAAATCGGGCTTCGCAGCTTGGGGCCACGGCCACGATGCCCTGGTCTACGCGCTGTTGCTGGATATCGTGGCTGGGAACGACCAGCGGGCGCAGGCGGAACTGCGCCGGGCGATGTCCCTCGATCCCGATCTGGAAAACTTTCATTTCGACGAGCGGATCCTGGGTGTGCCGGGGCCGGTTCTGAGGGAGCGTCTATCGGCTTTCCTGACGGACGGCTTCGGCCCGGCGGACCGGGCCGATCCCCATACCCAGCAGGCATACAGGTTCGGCAAGCGCCTCCTGAAACTGATTCCCTGGTCCTGATCAAGGGAAATGAGCCGAGCAGGTCCCCGCTCAGTCGGGGTCGGCATCCTCTGCGGAGGAAGATTCGGAGGACTCGTCCGCCTCGTCGGTGGTATCGACGACTTCCTGTTCGGGGAAGGTCTCGACGACGTTGCCGAACTCGTCGATGCTGATGACGGGTTCGGGAACGACCTCGCCGGCAGCGATGGCAGCCTTGCGTTCGGCCTTGGCCAACCGCTTGGCTTCCTTCTTCTTCTTCTTCTCCAGTTCTCGGCGCCGTTTCTCGAACGAAAAATTTGAGCGTGCCATGGAAACCGTCTTTCCGTTGTCGATGATCATCAGGGTTTACCAGAAAGTAGGTGCAGGCCGAATAAAGGTCAATGGTCTGCTAATCCTCGTTACCCTCCAGCATCCTGTTGAGCCGCTCGATCTCCGGCTGGATCACGTCGTCGTCCAGGCGGGGAAAGAGGATCTCCGGCTTGCCGAGCTTGCGGCCGGCGGGAATGCGTGCGGTACCTTCGTCCCAGCCGCCGTGCCACAGGTCGGTCTGCATCCCCAGCCATCCCCATACCTTTTCCATGGCGAACGGTACCACCGGCGCCAGCATGACCGTCAGCTTGGCGATGATCTGGATGCTCACCACCAGGCTGTGGCCGCAGCGGTCCAGGTCGGTCTTGCGGGTCTTGAAGGGTGCCGACTCGTCGAAGTAGCGGTTGCCCACCTGTCCGGCGTGGAAGCAGGCCTCCATGGCGGCCTTGATCTCGAAGCGCTCCAGGTGTTCGGCCCAGGCCTGCAGGTCGGCATCCACCTCCTCCAGGGCCTGACGGTCCAGGTCGGTCATCAGGTCCGGGGTCCACTGGGGCAGTACCCCGTCGAAGTACTTGTGGATGAAGGTGAAGATGCGGTTGATGAGGTTGCCGAAGTTGTTGCCCAGCTCGTTGTTGTTGCGGGCCTGGAAACCTTCCCAGGTGAAGTTCATGTCGCGGGTCTCGGGCAGGTTGCGGGCCAGGGTGTAGCGCAGGGGGTCGGGGCTGAACCTGTCCAGGTACTCGGGCAGCCAGACGGCGAAGCCGCGGCTGGTGGAGAGCTTCTGGCCCTCGAGATTCAGGAATTCGTTGGCCGGCACGTTGTCCGGCAGGACGTAGTCCTCGCTGTGGGCCATGAGCATGGCCGGGAACATCACGGCGTGGAAGAACACGTTGTCCTTGCCGATGAAGTGGATCAGGCGCGTGTCCGGATCCTGCCACCACGTCCGCCAGGCCTCGGGGTCGTCCTGGCCGGCGGCCCACTCCCTGGTGGCGGAGATGTACCCGATGGGCGCCTCGAACCACACGTAGAACACCTTGCCGTCGTGGTCGGGCAGAGGCACGGGCACGCCCCAGTTCAGGTCGCGGGTGACGGCGCGGTCGGCCAATCCTTCCTTGAACCAGCCGCGGCAGTACTGCTTGACGTTGTCCTTCCACTCCGGATGCGCGTCTATCATGGCGGCCAGGCGGTCCTGGAAGTCGCCCAGGGGCAGGAACCAGTGGGTGGTTTCGCGCAGTTCGAGGGGGCTGTTGTCCTGCACGTTGCGCGGCTCGATCAGCTCGGTGGGATCCAGGGTCGAACCGCAGGCCTCGCACTGGTCGCCGCGGGCACCCTCGCTGCCGCACTTGGGGCAGGTGCCCTCGATATAGCGGTCGGCCAGGAAGCGCTGCTGGCTGGGGCTGTAGAACTGCTTGGTCGTCTTCTGCACGAACACGCCTTGCTCGAACAGATCCATGAAGAAGGCCTGGCTGGTCTCGGTGTGGATCTCGCGGCTGGTCTGGCTGAAGTTGTCGAAGCTCATGCCGAAGCGGGCGAAGCTGTCCTTGATGGAGGCGTGGTTGCGGTCCACCAGCTCCTTGGGAGTGATGCCGAGCCGCTCGGCCGTCAGGGTGATGGGCACGCCGTACTCGTCGCTGCCGCAGATGTACAGCACGTCCCGACCGCGCAGGCGCAGATAGCGCGCGTAGATATCCGCAGGCAGGTAGGCTCCGGCCAGATGGCCCAGGTGGATTTCGCCGTTGGCGTTGGGCAGAGCGCTGGTGATCAGGGTGCGCTTATAATTGCGGGCATTCACGAAAGGGCCTCCGGGAGCACGGGTCGGCATTG
>CAYPVD010000043.1:0-16406 GCA_964414055.1 uncultured Fibrobacteraceae bacterium | reverse complement strand
CAGGGGAGCGGCGGGAGCTCCGGACACTTGCCGCAGCAGGACCGGGCGGCCGGGAACGGACCCCGACCCTGGCTGCTCCAGGCCGGATTCCTCGAGCACCTGCTGGGCCTGGCCCAAGTGCCGGTAGGACGTGAACAGACCCATGGTCTTGCGGCCGATGTGATGCACCAGGGCTGCCAGGACCGAACCCACCTCGCGGCCGAACCCGGCGGCGTCGGGAGCCAGGAACCTTTCCGGCGTCAGGACCAGGACCTGGCGGTGGTAGTCGAAAGGGGAGGGGCTCGTACAGGTCACGGCCGCCGGTCGGCGCCTGGTCAATCCCAGCTCGCCGAGCATGTGCGAGAAATCCTCGCCCACGGCCAGGGTGGCGCTGGTCATCACGGGCTGGAGATCGGTGCCCAACCAGTATTCCCGCAGCAGTTCCCCGGACTCCACCAGGGTCGCGCCCAGGGCCTTGAGGCTGCCGGCGGCCGTGGTCTCGGCCCAGGTGACCCAGCGCTCGTCGGGGTCCCGCATTAGGAAGTGGATGTCCACCTGCAGCTTGTCCAGCAACTGACAAGCCTGACCCACCTGGCCGAGATCATCCTGGATACCCGCGGGAAGCTCAGCCAAGGCCCCGGCGAGAACGGCGAACCGCGAACCGGCGACCACGGTCTCGGCCAGCTTTTCCAGCAGCGGGCCCACAGCCGAAAGGGCTGTCCCGAAGGTGTCGGCCTTGTCCTTGATTCGTGTCCTGCCCCGACCTTGGCCGGGATCCCGGAGCAGGACCTGGAGGTCCTCCCCCACCGCCCGCCACCAGGTCTGGAACAGGGGACGGCACTCCTGGGCCAGGCGGCCCAGATTCTCCGCCGCATCGCCCGCGTGAGCGCCCTCGGGGCCCAACTCGCGCAGACGCCCCGCCAGCAGAGCCGGCCGGGCCGGCAGGCCGCCGGCCGATCCCCAACCGCCCAGCAGGTCGCCGATCTCCGTCATCCGCCAGCGCCCGCAGGACAACCCATGGGTATCCAGAGCCACCTGGGGCAGCCGATGGGCCTCATCCACGACCAGGTAGTCGAATTCCCCCAGGATGGTCCGGCCCATCTTCAAGTCGTTCATCAGGAGGGAGTGGTTGACGACGAGCAGGTCGGCGGTCCTGGCCCGGCGTCGTGCTCCCTGGACGTAGCACTCGCCGCCCTCGTAGCAATCGCCGGGGATGCAGGGTTCGGGTCCGTCGAACAGTTCCGGCAGAAACGGCTGCAGCAGCGGATGTCCTTCGAGTTCCTCCCGCAACCCGTACACCGTGGCCCGCAGCCACATGCGGAAGGCGGCCCTGGCCAGGGCATCCTGAAGGTCCTCGCAGGGCCGGGTGAGAAAGGAACGCCGTTGCCGCAGACAAAGATAGTTCCTGCGGCCCATGAGCAGGGCGCAGCGGGTCTCTCCCAGCAGCGGCTGCAACCGGGGCAGGTCCTTGTCCAGGAGCTGGGACTGCAGGGCGCGGGTATGGGTTGCGACCACCGCCCGCTTGCCCATCCCGATCACGCCGGCCAGGAGGGGCACGAGGTAGGCCAGGGTCTTTCCCACCCCCGTACCGGACTCGATGAGCAGGGGATTGTGCCCCGCCAGGGCCTTGGCCACAACCTGCCCCATATCAGCCTGCTCGACCCGCGGTGCGAAGCCGACACCATAAACGCTGCCGAGCCCGGCAGGGGATGCCAACCAGGCATGGATGGCGGCGGGAACGAGATCCGGCAGCGGATCACCGACCGCAGGCGCGGGCCCGGAATCGCCGGATCCGGCTACCCGTTCAGCCTTGGGACCGGGCAATCGATCCAGGCATGAGAGCAGGGATGTCAGATCGGGCTGGAATCCGTCCAGCAGCCGGCGAAGGTGGGGAGCTTCCGCCCTCCCTTGCTCCCGCCACCAGGGCAAGCGTTCCCACAGTCTTGTCCTTAGCCCGCGCAGGGCGGCTTCTACCTCATGCCGCTCGAAATGGGAGGCGAAATCCTCCCTACCCGCCCCGAGAGGATCGACCAGGGACCAGAGCAACCCCTCCGATATCAGCAAGGTCGTCCCATCCAGCAGGATTTCGGGGGAGGAATCGCCCGCAACCAGGATGGCGCCTCCCAGTTCGGCAGGGGGTTGCCGGGGTGAGGGGACCTCCAGAATCCTTTCACTCCCTGCCAGATCCAGGCCCAGGTAAAGTGGCCGTCCCGGCCTCTCCCAACGGCGAAGCAGGATCAGGCCGTTGTCACCCGGTTTCATGGTCGGCTCCCGTATCGCCCTCGACAAGGGCCAGGAAACCGGCCTCGTCCAGAACCTCGACCCCCAGATGCCGGGCCTTGTCCAGCTTGCTGCCCGGCTTGCTGCCCGCCACCACGAAATCCGTCTTCCGGCTCACGCTACCGGTCAGCTTGCCTCCGGCGGCTGCGATCCTGTCCGCGGCCTCTTTTCTGGTCAGGGAGGCCAGGGTGCCGGTCAGCACCAACGTCTTGCCGGCCAGGGATCCGTCCTTTATCGCAGCACCTGTATCTGATTCCGCTTCATGAAAATACCCGTATTCCTTGAGTCTCTGGATGAGGTTTTTCGTGCCGGGTTCGGCCAGGAATGACACGATGGCCTCGGCAACCACCGGCCCGATGTCGGGCAGCTCGGCCAGATCCTCCTCGGTCGCCTGTTGCAACTCGTCGATGCTCCCGAAATGGGCCGAAAGGGTCCTGGCGGTGGTCACGCCCACCTGCGGGATGCCCAGGGAAAAAATCCGCGCCGCCCAGGGCCTCTGTCGCGACTTGTCCAAGCCCGCCAGCAGCCTGTCCGCCGATTTTTCCCCCCAACCCGGCAGGGCGGCCAGCCGGGCCCTGTCCAGGGCGAACAGATCGGCGGGAGTCTCCACCAGGCCCAGATCCAGGAAGGTCTCCACCCACTTGCCGCCCAAGCCGTCGATATCGGCGGCGTCCCGACCCACGAAATGCCGCAACCGCCCCACCAGCACGGCCGGGCAACGATCATTGGAGCAGCGCAAGGCCACCTGGTCACCATCGGCGGCCACGGGCGAGCCGCAGCTGGGGCACCGGGTGGGAGGCGGCAGGATCCTCTCATCGCCCCGCCGCTTGTCCGTCAACACGCGCAGCACCTTGGGAATGATGTCCCCGCCCTTTACCACGACCACGGTGTCTCCGATGCGGATATCCTTGCGGGCGATTTCATCCCAGTTATGCAGCGTGGCGCGGCTGACGGTGCTGCCGGCCAGATCCACCGGCTCCAGCTCGGCCACCGGCGTGATGACACCGGTCCGACCCACCTGGAGGGTGATGTCCCGGACCCGGGTTACCGCCTCGGCGGCCGGATACTTGAAGGCCAGACCCCAGCGGGGCGACTTGGCGGTGGCCCCCAGCCGCACCTGCAACTCCCTGCTGTTGACCTTGATGACGGCGCCGTCTATCTGATAGTCCAGATCCCCCCGCATGGACTGCAGGGTATCCAGATGAGCCAGGATGTCTTCGACACTGCGGGCCTGGCGCAGGAACGGGTTGCGCGGCAGGCCGAGGGCGGAAATGGCCTTCACCTCTTCCTCATGACTGGGATGTTCATGAACTTCCTCACCGTCCACGGGCAAGGGAAACAACTGGTAGAAGAAGGCCGAAAGGCCGCGCCTGGCCACGGCGCGGGCATCCAGGGTCTTCAAGGTGCCCGCGGTGGCGTTGCGGGGGTTGGCCAGGGGCTCCAACCCCTCGGCGGCCCTCATGCGGTTCAGTTGCCTGAAACGGGACAACCCGAGGTAGGCCTCCCCGCGTACCTCGAAGGCCCGCGGATACGGCGGGGGGAATACCTTCTCCCAGCCGGCCGCGAGTTCTTCGGGAATCTCGGCCATGGTCCGGATGTTGGCCGTGATCACATCCCCCTTGAAGCCGTCCCCCCTTGTCAACGCCACATCCAGGAGGCCGTCCCGGTAACGAACCGCCAGGGCCACGCCGTCGATCTTGGGTTCCACCGTGAATTCCACCTCGTCTAGGCCCAGATCCCGCTCGATGCGCGCGACGAACGCCTCCACATCCTGGGGATCGTAACTGTTGGCCAGGCTGAGCATGGGTCTGCTGTGGGGCGCGGAGGCAAAACGGGCGTCATGATCCGAACCCACCTGACGGGTCGGGCTTTCGGCCACGGCCAGCTCCGGATAGGCGGTCTCCAGCTCCCGCAACCGGCGCTCGAGAGCGTCGTATTCCTCATCACTGATGACCGGCGAGGCATGCTTGTAGTACAGGTCGTTATGGCGCTGGATTTCACGCCGCAGGTGCTCGATCTCGCCCCGAATCCTCTTGCGGTCCATGGTCCTCCCATCCGGCGACACATCCCCGGGCCCGAACCGGCCCTGGTCTCAAAAGGCTTCCAGCAAGGTCACATGCAGCTTGGCAAGGTCGAAATCCACGGTTCCGGGAAAACCCACGGCCAGGGAAAGATCCCCGCCCCTGGTCCTGGCCAACAGGCCCAGGCCGTAGCCCCGCGGACGGCCGCTGACCGTCTTGACCACGGCCGGATCCCTTGGATCACCGGTGGCGAACTCAAAGTATCCCAGGTCCCAGAAGGTGTAAAGCCGCGAGCTACGGACCCGCCCCAGGCGCAATTCGACCCCGCCCCAGGCGACCTTGCTGCCGTGGAATTCGCGCTCGTTGTACCCACGCAGGGTGTTCGCCCCGCCGATCCAGAACTGCTCGGCCAGCGGCACGATCCTCTCGCCCCCGGATTGCTGCCGAAAGGATGCCCGGCAGGCCAGGCCGAGGCTAGGTCCCAGTCTGATCTCGCCCTGCAGGTCGACGTTGTAGATGCGCACGGAGGTCGACCGGCCCAGACGCCCCGTGCCCGAAGAATCCGTTCCCACATCCCGCAGGCGGGTCGAGCCCCAGGCGCTGGTGATGCCGAACAAGCCGCTCCAACCGCTGCGGTAATGGTCTCCCCGCTTGTGCAGCACCGCCCCCCCGGCCCGCAGCCTGGTGGACTTCTCGAGCTCCCCGCCAGGATAGGTGGCCCGATCCCAGCCGACCTGCATACCCAGCCCCCACAGGGCCACAACGGGCAGTTCCCAGCCTCCGGTCAGCTCGAACCGGGTGTAGGATTCCTGGTGGACCTCGCTGGCGATCCCGAGATTCATGTCCAACGGCGTGCCCAGCACCAGGGGCTCACGGTAATGGATCCCGAAGGAGGAGGTACCGCTTCCGTCATCCCTCCAGCCGGCATGCAGGCCGCGTCCGGTCCCCGCCATGTTGGGCAAGTCGAGATCCACCTGGCCGCTCAGACGGCTGGGACCGGTGGTGTTGTTGCGGCTGAGCCCCAACACCACCGCCAGACGGTTGACCTTGCTGCGGGGCACGACCGGGAAATGGACACCGACGGTATCGGCGACCTGCGTCAAGTAGATCCGCGGCGCATCGACACGCGCATACAGGTCCCGGGCCCGGAGTCGCTGGACGGCCAGGGCCAGGGCCGAGGAAGTCAGGGGCATGCCCCGTCGCAGTCCCGACGCACGCGCCAGGAAATCATTCCCCGGCCCGGGCGGCAGGTCGCTCGTGATGGGGCCGATCACGGCCCGATTCCCGGGCAGGAGGGTTCCCGTCACGGTCACCGTGTGCCGCACAGGATCCAGGCCGATGCGCCGGGTCACCCAGCGTGGGAAGGGGTACCCCATCTCACCCAGGGCGCCCAGAATCCCGTTCAACGCCTCGCTCACCCGTGCAGGGGAAAACCTTTCGCCGGTGGGCGGCAACCAGTCCGAGAGCAGTGATTCCCGCCCGGGAAAATCATCCCCGTCCACCTGGAGGGCGGTCAGGGTCCACGCGGCTCCGGGAGTGACGACCAGGGTATCGGGCGCCCCTGAAAACCCCGCCACCGCCTCGACCACCGCCTGCAGGTAACCGCGGTCCAGCCAGCGGTCGCGCAGGAGAGATGATACGGGCCGGACGGCTTCGTCCGAGGCCGCGGTCATCCGGCTCGGCTGCACGAGCATCGTCAGGCGACGCGGATGGACCAGCAGGCTGTCCAGTGTCCCGGCTGCCTCCGACCCGACGGCATCCAAGGTCAGGACTTGCGGCGGCAGGCCGGCGATCCAGTTCGCATCCTCCTTTAACCACCGTTCGCAACGGGGACAGGGCCCGGTCTGAGGGTCCAGCGTCAGCACACGGACCGATCCGGCGCGACTGATCAGGGGAAGCAGCAACAGGGCCACCGCCAGCAGCCACAAGCCCCGGGGTATGGCCGATCCCCGGGAGGTTACCCTGACAGGCCTAGAAACGGGCCGTGGATTCCAGACGCACATCGTGCTGCCACCTCCTTTCCCCTTCCTTGCGGGCGAACCAGCTGGCCGAGACCGTCAAATACGGGGAGGGCTCCCACGCCAACCTGAAGGATGTTTCCACCTTCACTCCGGCGGTGGGAAAGAACCAGGGCCGGGTCGCGCCCACAGGCTCGTTGCTGATGACGTTGCCGGCCCGGACATCGGTCTGCAGGGTCCAGACACGTGTCAAGCGACGACGCAGGGTGGGATGGCCGACCCATTCGGTCTGCTTGACGCCCGTGACATCGTCCTCGCGGCGGATATACTCCCCCGACAGGGAAAACCGGAGCTGGGGCCCGGGGCCGTATGTCCAGCCGAATTCCATGCTTTCGGTGCCGACCCCGAAGCTGCGCCTGGCACTGAGCAGATCCTCCGAACTGGTACGGCTTTCCCGGCTGGTGAGCAGGCGGCACTGCCAGGAGGAAAACCGGCTTGCACGCACATTGCCCCGAAGCTGCCAACTGCGTTGCAGCCGGTCCTCGGGATGCGAGGCGAACTGGCGATCCCTGGTCTGCCGGAACTGGAACTTGCCCCTGATATCGATACCCGGATGATTCTGCAGCAGGGTCAGTTCCTCCGACATGTAGACATCACCCAGCACGGTCGTGCTGTCGCGCAGGATGAGACCGGGGTCCAGCCTCAGGAGTCCCCCGACATCGTCGGTCGTGCTGCGCCCCTCCACACTGGCCAGGGTCAGCAAGGACCAGGCGCCGAACCATCGTTCCCGGCCCAGGAAGGAGAAACCCTGGCGCCAGTTCAGATCAGCCTTGACGGCGGTCGTGGCCACCAGGCTGTCGGTGCCGGCCAGCACCATGTCATAGGAGCCCAGGTCCTCGCCCAGGTAACGCCCGTCCTGGTCGTAATCGCCCAGCCGGTCCCCCACGAAGATGATCTGCCTGTCAAGCACCTCGGTCCGGCTGTTGTCCACCCGGTAGGTGAGGGAAAAATCCGTATCCGTCCGCTTCCATTTTCCCGCCAGGGTGGCCTGGGCCAGGCGAGTGGTCTGGGCGGGTAGATCCGGTTTGAGGATCCGGCGCAGGGTTCCTTCGCCGACCAGGCGCATCCCACCCAGGCTTCCCGTGGCCACATCGAGACGGGTGGTGCGGCCCTCCCTGTGACGGGCCCAACCGTCCGCACGCAGGGAATCGGCCAGTTCCAGGTCGAAGGACGCCTGCCAGGTCAGGGCGCGTCCGTTCTTTCCCTCCAGGAGCCAACCGTACTGTTCCCGCCGATACCCGGCGGCTCTACCCGCCGGTGCGGCGGCATCCCGCCAGCGTTCGAATCCATACCTGAACCCCGGACGCAACCAGGCCAGCTGCCAGCTTATTTCATGCCGTCGCCGGGTGTTCTCGATATCAAGGGGATCCTGGTCGTCATCGGCCCGACCGGTGGTCCAGCCATGCTCCCCCGTCAGACCACCCAGACGCCATTTTCCCCGCCAGGCCACCAGATCCGCCGACATCCCCGCACCGTGCACCAGACCGCTGCGTTCCAGACCCAGTTCCAGCCGCCGGTTGTCTCCGCCGATTTCCCAGTCGCCGTCGATTGTCCACTGCCGATCGGCCTCGGTCAGGAAACCGGGCCGCCGCGCCCTTTCCTCGAGTCCCCACCGACGGTAGCTGAAGATGTCCCGTGTCAATTCGAAGGGCCGGAAGGTGGAGGTGAGATCATCGAAACGCGCCTTCAGCTTCACCTTTCCCAGGTCCACCTTCCCCGGATGAACGTGCCGGGCGGAGACAGTTCCTTCGACATGGACCGCACCCCCGTGGTTATCGCCGTCACCAATATCGGACAGCTGGTTGAGATCCTGCCGGGAGATATCCCATTCGGCCGCCAGATGCGTGCTCCCGGTATCGCCGAGGGTGGACATGAAACTCATCATGGAATGGGAAACCGGCAATTCCAGCGGCCTGCCGATGAGGTAGCCGCCCAGTCCGGGTCCCCGGTAGACGAACAGCCGCTCGCCCGCCGGGCCCAGGGAATCCAGATCATAATCTCCCAGCCCGGGTCCGACGAAATAGAAATCGAGGTTCCAGGCCCCGTGGCCGGGCGCCTGTTCGTAATGCTCAGTGCCGCCGTCTCCGACCAGGTTATAGGAGCCCGTGCTGTCGGATACCGCGACGACGCCCGAGGCCACAGCCAGCGCCTGGTCGTCCCCCGCCGCGGCCAGGATGGCCTCGTCTTCGGGGCCCAGCGTACCGGTTCTCAGCCGCCCGGGGTCGTCCTTTTCCGTGATCACCCGCATGCCGAAGGTACCTTTGGCATCAAGACCGGGCAGGGTGAAATCCGTGCCCGCACCGGCCCCCGTCACCGTCCTGCCGTACGGCCCTTCGCCCTCCTCGAATTCCACCACGATGGATGACTCGGCGGTGATCAGGCGCTTGTAGGTGAACGTCACCGTTCCACGCACGTAGTCGATGACGTAATCCCGGTCGGAGCCCCGGACCAGGGGAATGCCGTCCAGGGTCACCCTTTCGGAACCGGCCACGATGAACAGGTTGGCCGCGGCATCCCCTCCGCCCAGGAAATACGGCCCCTGGTTCGCTTCCTGACCCTTGATCTGCAGGGTGCGGTAGCGGCCGCGTGGCGACCCGGCCAGAACCTCGAAACTGGTCCCGCCCGCCTTGCCCTCCAGGGACACGCCCTGCAGCTTGCGACGGTAGTTGCCGAAGGCCAGTCCACTGCGCCGAGCCACGAAATCTCCCAGGGTCGAAGACCAGCCGCGACCCTTGATCTGCACCAGCACCTTGTCGATGTCCCGCAGCTGCTGGGTGTTCCCTTCCGGCACGACGGGCAGGTTGTCATCCGACAGGAAGGCCCGTACGGAAATGTCGGGGGTCAACTGGCCCGTGATGTCCAACCTGAGGTTCTGGTCAACCACCATGTCCCGACGGCTTCCCCCCGAAACCTGGATGGTCTTGCTGCCGCGTACCGACAGCCGGCCCGTATCCTGCGACATCGTTTCGCCGGACTTCGGCGATGCCGCCGGAACATGGTCCCGTGCATGCCCGGGCCCGGCACCCACCGCGCGCAGGTCCAGACGGGCGGGAACCGCCACGGGCTTGAACCTGTAGGACACGACCAGGACCGCTTCTCCGGTCGTGTCCCCCGCCTGGACCACGAACTCCCTCCAGGGGTGCAACGGCACCAGGACGCCGGACCTGCCCCGCAACCTCACATCACGTCCGTCGACGAGCAGGGAATCGCCCAGGATGACACGCAGGGATGCGGGCTGGATGAAGCCATGCGCCAGGGAAAGAACGGAATTCCCCGCCGGCAGGGCGTGGAACTCGACCTCCACCCGGTACAGGTCCGCATCTCCCCCGGTCGAGACCGGGTTCGCCGGGGCCGTAACGGAACCGGCAAGGAGGAAAAAGATCAGGAGGAAAAGAACTCTGCCCGGGAAGCGGCCCATGCCTACTGATAGACGATGCGGTACACCAGGACGGCGACCCGCGCCACATCCGTTACGGCCAGCAGGTCACCCGGTCCCACGGCCACATCCACAGGAGTAAGAGGCGCCCCCTGCAGTGAGAATTCCGACCCGGCATCGAGCCGCAATTCGAGATCCGGATCCAGCACGTGGATGCGGCCGTTGCCGGGATCGGCCACGAAGACGTTGCCGAACCGATCGCGGTCCAGCCCGGCGGGCGCCACGAAGGGATTGTCCACCTCGAAGACTCCTCCGTAGGAGCCCTCGAAAAACCCGAGCCGGCCGTACAGATCCAACCGACGGTTGCCCTGGTCACTCACGAGGAAGCTGCCGTCGACGCGAAAGACAAGGCCCATGGGATCCTGGAACTGGTCGCGCAGGCTGCCCTGATCGCCCAGTCGCATGGTGAGATTCAGGAACGAATCCAGCAACAGGACCTGCTGGCGGGACTGGTCGGTGATGATCATCCTCCCGTCCTGGTCCACATCGAAGGCCGTGGCCCGGATGGGAAAGCCGGGATCCACCTGATCCAGGTCCAACAGCACATCCAGGAGGGTCCCGTTGAGATCGAAGCGGTAGATTTTTCCGCCCCCGGGGTCCAGCACCAGCACCTTGAAGCCGTCCACCTTCACATCCAGAGGCGTGTAGGGCCGAGCGAGGGGCGTATCGAACTCGTACCAGGTCTGCAGCATGGGATCCAGGGCGTGCACCTTGCCTCGCTTCTGGTCGCAGAACATGAGCGTGCCGCCGGGGCCGTAACAGCACCCCGCGATTCCGTTGACGGGAAAGTAGGGGGCGGAGGAATCATTCTCGAAGGAATAGAGGAATTCCAGGGTTGAGACCCTCGTGCCGGCCCTGGACGCGGTCCGAGCGCCGGGAGGAGGGTTGGCGCCTTGGGGGGCAGGACGTCCTCCGTAGCCGCCTCCGCAACCCACGAGAAGGACTAGACCCATGACCAGCCACCTGCCGACGCCCTGCCGGCTCCATAACCTGCCGGAAACGGCGAACACGGACATCAGAACCCCCGCGAAATCACACACCTGGCAGCAGGGCTCCTCCAGGCCGGAGCCACCTCCACCTGGACGTTCATGCCCAGAACGTCGGCCCCCAGCAAAGGATCATCCTTCCCCGCGCCCATCACAGCGTCCACGACCGAAACCGCCCGGTTGACGACGGCGAAGAGGATCATGAAATCGCGTCGATCATAGGCGCTGCTGGCATCGGCCCTCATTTGGCGGTACCCGTAAAGCCGGTCCATGTTGGCCCACTGCCAGGCGTCCTGGGGCGAGATCAGCCCCGTGACCGGTTCCTGGAGCGCACGGGCCTCACGGTAACGATCCTCGTTATAGGCGTCGCTGTCCATGTACCTGGCCACGCTTTGCCAGTAGCTGTCGTCATGGCCGCCGCTCGTTCCCGCATAGATTCCCGCAAAATCGACGGCATCGTCCATGCGATTGTCACCCTGGGTATCGAATACGAAATAGGCGGTCCAGACGGCGACTTCCACCCCGGCCATGATGTACGCCTTCTGGTGTCTGCCGTTGTAGTACTGGCCCGCTCCGGGAAGAACCGCCGAAAGCAGTCCCGCCTTGACCTTATCACCCAGTTGGGAAGGGCCCTGGCCCGGTTCCCGGTTCTCGCGGGTCCCTCCCCCGAATTCGTCCGGCTGGTCGGACAAACCCTGACCGCCGATCTGCATCCAGGCGCCAGGCGCACCGGTGAGCCCGCCGTCCTGCCGCAGCACATCACGCCAATGGGTGGGACCGAAAAACTGGGCGCGGCCGCCGGACCCGGTGCCCCCGGCCACCGCGGGCACCGCCGCCAGGACCAGCACGCACGCCAGAAAGGCGCACACGATTCCTGCTTCGTATCTCCGATTCAAAATTCCCCTCCCGGCTGGGCTTGTCATATCAGAAACTCACAGTGGCGGCCATGGTCCCGCCCTTGAAACCGTGTGGTTGAGCCAGCAGACTGATCCGATGACCGGAAACTTCCAGCTCCTTGTCCGACCCTCCGCCGAGAATGCCCTCCAGATAGGCGGTCTGGATCACGCTGAACACCCGCAACCCGATGTTCACCACCAGCCAGTTGTCGCGCTTGGAGTAGGCGTCGTCCGAGCGCCCACGCATTTCCCGGTAGATGTCCCGATGGACCGAGGTGAACGGCTGGCGCAGATCGACCAGGGTCCCGGTGGGTTCGTACCCTCCGGTGGCCACGGTGTCATATGGATTGACGAAGTCATCCCAGCCGAACACGAACTGGTCCCACTTGCCCAGGTTCTCGTAGTACTCCCAATGGTCATCGGCCACGCTGACCCACAAGGGCAGGTTCCCCTCGAAATCCTCGACACCGGACACCGGGGAAACATCGTCGAAATACTCCAGACCCAGACCGCCCCGGACCTCATCCTCGCTGGTGGGATCGTAGGCAGCGACCAGGCGGTCGGTGCTCCAGTGTTCATCGGCGTAGGCGAAGAACTCGTCCTGGATGTCGTCGCCGTCGTTGTCGTACTTGATGACCTGGGTCCAGGCGAAGATGTCGGCGGCCATCATCAGGTAGCCCCGCTTGTAACCCAGCATGGCCTCGCCGCTGCCGGGCAGGATGAGCGAGGATAGGATATGCAACCCGGCTTTCTTGCCCCCGTTTACCGAACTGTAGGTATGCAGCTCCGGCGCGGCACCCCCGATTTCCACCTGCTCCGACGTGAACCCCATGAGGGCCTGATCGGTCAGGGCCGTCCGCTGCAACAACCAGCCGGCTCTTTCCCTGTCCGCTGCATCACCGCCGACCGGAGCGGCCATCGCCGAACCCGCAACGGAAAGGCACAAGGCACCCCACACCAGCCTCGTCAAGATGGTCTTGATTATCATGAATGCGTCTCCTTCCAGCCGGGCGACGGCCCGGACAGTCACCGTTCAACGGCCAAGGTCATGGTCCTAAGGATGCGACCGCCCGAAGCACTGAATTCCAGACGGCAGACGTAGAGGCCGCTGGCCAGGTCCGGCAGATCCACCAACATCTCGTTCATGGTTCCGGCCACGGCGGGAATTTCCGTGCCGTAGACCACCTCGCCCTCCAGGTTATGAATCCAGAACCTGGCTGCCCTGGTATCAGCGCTGAAGAAACGGACGGTCAGGGGAGAACGGCCCAGGGGATTGGGATAGAGAAGGGCCGTATCGACCTCACCGGCAGCGGGTCCAAGCTCCCCCAGGTCGGCAGGCGAACCCTGGGGCCCCATTCGCCGAGAACCGCCTCCGGTACCGAGCCATTCGCTCGTCCGGCTCCGGGTCGAGACCGCAGCCAGGTTGTAACCTGTGATCCGTCCGTTGACGAGATTCCGGTCGAACGGCGGCCCGGCGTAGCCACCCCGGCTGGCCAGCCACAGGATGCGGGGGCCGGCCGGATCATAACCGTTGCCCACCGCCAGACCGGCCTCAGCCTTGTCTCCCCAGCGGAAGGGGAAACCGGCCAGCAGGTTGCCGAGGGCGTCCAATCCCAGAAGGTGTCCGCCGTCGGTGTTGAAATAGACATCGTCTACGCCGTCTCCGGTCCCGTCGGCAACGACCAGCGGACCGCTGATCCGCGTGCTGTCGGGCAAAGGGAACAGATCGACCAGCTTAACGGGCCACCCCCGCAGAGGAACACCGTTAAACGAAAAGGCATGCAGCATGTCGGCCGTGGCCAGGATCAGATCATCGCGGCCGTCCCCGTCCAGGTCGGCCACCGCAGGCTCGCAGACCGGAGGCCTGTCCAGATCCAGACCGCCGGTCGGGACCCACTGGTCTCCAACCCGTTGCCAGGTGCCGAGCTGGCCGTCTTCACCGAAGAAGTGCAGGCGTTCCGCATCCCCATTCGTCAGCCAGCCGCCCCACACATGCCCACTGCTCGAACCGCCGGGATAGGCATGGAATTCCCCGGTGAGACTACCCGTCTGCTGATCGAAGCGGATATCGAACCACCCGGAGCCGAAGGGCACCAAGGCGGTCGCAGCAGTTGCGTCGCCGCGCACGAGAACGGCACCCGAAACCGAGTCGGGTTCCAGCAGCAGGGCGGACCCCCTCTGCAGACCCGTCTCCGGATCCAGGGCGATCGCCCGGCCATCGGTGGTGATGACCAGGACGAAAGGCTCGGCGGTCTGCGCCCCCACCATAACCGCGCCGGTGCCGAGCCCCGTCTCGCAATGCTGGACCCAGGCCTCCCTTGTCGCGTTGCCGAGCACCGTCAAACCCACATCACCGTTGACCGTGCTCCACAGCAGGGCGGTCTCCTCAGCCTGCGTGGTCACCGCCACAGGCGACCCCGCGAGCGCTCCTGGCAAGGTGGCAAAGGGGCCTCCTGGCCCGTCTGCCTGACCTGGCCACACGGGAAATCCCGAAGGATTCAGAGCATGCAAGTGATAGGGGGAGTCTCCAGCGGCCGCCGAATCCGCGGCGGCGAAAACCACCATGCTCCGTCCGTCAGGCAGCACCAGGGGAGTCAACGAGTTCACGTCCAGGGGCTGGGCCATGCCCGGAACAAGCTGGGGCAAGGTCACGGGGAAACCATCGGTGACCGGCTCGATCCCGGCTCCGAAGCGCATGACCGCGTATCTGGTACCGGTATTCGGTCGGACGTCGCTCAGGAAGAAACCGGACCACGACCGGTCCACGCAGCGGCTCGAGGGGAAACCATCGGTGTACAGATCGTTGTAATCGGAGGTGAAGCCCTCGGAGTCGTAGCCGCCGAAGGGATCCCGGGCGGAGCCGTACCAGCCGAGGACATAGGCATCCAGGATCCCGATATCGGTGATCCCGTCCGCCTCCACCAGGCGCAACCCGTCCCCCTGGGTATTGATGGTGTTGGTCGCCAGGCCCCGTTCTATGCGATCCTCGTTCACATGCCAGACCAGCACGCCGCCGGCGGGCAGGAAATAGTCGTAGAGACCCGAATTCTGCCAGAACCCCTGGGGCCTTTCCCCCGCGAGGTAGAGGATCACGCCCGTGGCTTCGTCCCGCTCGAAGGAAAGGTTCTGGTAGGGCGTTTCGGCCGGACCCGAAGGAACCCATCTGTTCTCCAGCAGGAACCATTCGCGGGGCGAGATGCCCGCCCGCAGGCCCTGGGCGTAGCGCAGGTCGAAATCCCCGCTGATCCCGTCGTAGATCTCGTACTGATCGCGAGGGACCTCCACCGCGGGCAGGCGATAGACGAGGTTGGTCCCCTGGACCTCGCCCAGATCCAGCCAACCCAGATACCATTTGTTCCAGGCGCCCAGCGAGGGCGGCAACACCCCGTTGGCCACGACGAACACCGTGTCGCCCTCAGCGGTCACCGTGCCGATGTTCACACCCAGGTTGGTGCCCGAATCCATGAGGTCCCAGATCCCGGCATTGGGCGTCATGGTGTCGGTGTTGTAGATGTCCACCAGACCCAGGGCGTGCCCGAACTCATGGTAGAAGGCGGCGGCGATGCTGCCGGGATAATCATCCTGGTTGGTCGTCTCGGGGATGATGGAGCATTCGGAGAGCATGCCGACGGAGCCCGTCTCGGTGTCGATACTGGTCAAGGGCTGGGGCTCGGCCAGGGTCATGAAGAAGGTGGGGATATCGTTGGGCGAATCCCCGTTGATATCGCTTTGCCAGTCGCTCCCGGCGTGGACGAAGATGATGTAGGAAAAAGGGTTGTCGTCATCGTAATCGGCCAGGTTAGCCGATCCATCCGCCTGGGTCCCCGCATCCGCCGCCACCATCATGTCCCGCACCAGACGTTCCAGGTCCTCCAGCTTCCAGAATCCCCCGGCCCCTGGCCCATAATCGGCCACATCACCGACCTTGTAGCTCCCGTTCGGGTCTTCGGGCAGGACCCTGCCCTCGATGTGCAGACGCCCCCCCGACTGGTAGTCGTAGAACTGGGAAAGGCCCGTGAGATGGGACTCGTAGAAGGCCTTGTCGTGGGGCGGCGGATCGATTTCCAGCGGCCCGGGATCGACAGGGGGCTCCAACACGAAATCACCATCAGGAGCGATGGTAGTCAGACTCGAATCGCGGTTGGTCAGGAATGAGACCCGCACGATGAGAACCCGCAGGGTATCGTGATAATCCTGGGCCGACTTGGAAGGCCCTTGCTCCATCCCGGAGGCCAGCAAGGCCGGACCGAGGTTCCTGCTGCGCAGCAGAGCCGCACTCTTGCGGGAGACCTGGCGGCCACCGAGCAGCTCATGCACGGCCAGCCAGCGCCGGGAAGACTCTCCCTCGCGCACCTGTTCCCGGGCCAGGGCCCTCCGCCCCGCTTCGCTGCTGCGGATCAGGCTGGGATCCCACCGCTTCGCATCCAGGCGACCGTACGGGGCACGGTCACCCGTGCGCGCAAAAGCTCCTCCGGCACAGGCCAGGATCAGGACCAGGACACCCACCAGCATGCGCCCCGCGGGGCGCAGCCGGTGGTCATGGCTGAAACGAGTCAACAAGGCAGGACTCCTTGTCCCAGGGGATGTAAGACGCCAGGACTCATCAGAACCGATACGCGAAGGACAACCTCTTGACCGAGGGCAGGCCCTCGGCCTGGGGAACCGAGGCGAAATCGAAGGTGATGGCCTGGCCCACCCAGCGGTTCAGGTCCACACCGAAACCGTAGGTTAAGTCGTTAATATCGCCATAATCAACATGTGCCTTGACATAGAATGGTTTTAAATCTAAT
>CAYPVD010000042.1:0-16951 GCA_964414055.1 uncultured Fibrobacteraceae bacterium | reverse complement strand
CGGGGATGGACCCCTGGACCTGGACCTGAACCTGGACCTGAACCTGGCTCCCCCGCGCACGCGGGGATGGACCCAACCTATCGGCCCAAACCTGTGAAATTGTTAAGGCTCCCCCGCGCACGCGGGGATGGACCCCCGGTCCGCTGACACGCCTGGATGATCCGGGCGGCTCCCCCGCGCACGCGGGGATGGACCCACCGGCGGTATTGATGGCGATCCTTCGTGGCTGGCTCCCCCGCGCACGCGGGGATGGACCTGGGCGTTGAGGCCCCGTGGTTACACAAGATTCGGCTCCCCCGCGCACGCGGGGATGGACCCAATCATATGCGGACAGGGAAATTTCCAGAGAGTAATTATCTCCCGTGAGGATCCCCAGCCTCTTCGTGGAAATCCATGATGATCAGGTGGCCGTGCAGGTGATCGATATCCCCCTCGGGGGCCAGGACCATGATCAGGTCGTCCACCTGCAGAATTTCGGTGGGGTACGGACGCAGGCCCTTGCCGTCGCGCACCAGGTAGATGATATCCCCGCCCGAACGGCCGGCGAACAGGCAGCTCCGCTTGATCATGGTCCCCACGCAGGGGCTGTCGGCGCGCAGCTTGCCCGACAGCAGGATGTAACCGTCGGGCAGGGCGATGGTCCTGCGCCTGATCAGGCGTTCGAACATGCCGACGACGTTCCCGCCCCTGACATCCCCCCGGCCGGCCCCGGCCAGGTACTGGAGGCTGTGGCGCAGGGTGTCGGCATGGTGGGCCGGGGAATGGTAGCGGTTGGCGACCTGGGCCTCGTACAGGCTGGCGTAGGGAAGCCTTGGCAGCAGACGGATCAGATTAGCCTGCACCAGGTAGGCGAACGACACCCCCAGGGCCGCGGGCGCCAGCAGGTGGTACCCACCGGTCATCTCGGTCACCATCAGCAGGGTGGCGATGGGCACCCGGCCCGCGCTGCCGAACACCGCCGCCATGCCCACGATGACGAACGGGGCCGGCGGCTGGTGGAACAGGTGGGCCAGTGCGCCGCCGGTCATGGCCCCGATGAAAAGGCTCGGCGCGAAGACGCCGCCCGAACCGCCCGAGCCCACGGTCAGGGTGAAGGCCAGCATCTTGCCCACCACCAGCAGCAACAGCAGGGACAGGGCCAGCCGGCCGTCCATGGCCTCCTGGATCCAGCCGTAACCGCCGCCGAGGATCTCCGGCAGACCCAGGGCCATGAGTCCCACGCCCAGGGCGCCCAGGGCCGGCTTGAAGTGGGGAGGAATCGGCAGGCGATGGAACAGATCCCGCCCTCCGTAGAAGATGTTGGGCAACAGGGCCCCCACCACCCCGGACAGGATCCCCAGGCCCACGTAGGAGATGAACGCGCCCAGGCTGGTGACCCTGATCCCGGCCGGGACCTGGAACAGGGGCTGCCAGTCCACGAAGAACCCCGTGATGGTGTAGGCCACGATGGAACTGATCAGGGTGTACAGCAGGGCGTCGGCCTCGTACTCCATGTCCTCGTAGAGGACCTCGATGGCGAACAGGGCCGTGCCGATGGGAGAGCGGAAGATGGCGGACAGACCGGCGGCGCAGCCGATGAGCACCAGCAGGCGGCGCTCGCGCGGGGTGCGGTGGGTCAAGCCGGCGTACATCGAGCCGATGCCGGCGCTGAACAGGGCGGTCGGACCTTCCCGGCCCGCCGCCCCGCCGGTGCCGATGGTAAGAGCGGAGGTGACGATCTTCAGCGGCGTCACTCGGGCTCGTATCCTGCCGCCGAGGCGATGGAAGGCCTTGACCACGGTATCGGTACCGTGCCCTTCGGCTTCCGGGGCGATCCAATAGACCAGGGCGCCGGAAATCAACCCGCCCGCGGTGATGATCACGGGAATGAGCCACAGGCCGTGGGAACCGATGTCCTGCTGGAGAACGCCCCCTTCGTTGGGCAGCCCGGGAGACACGTAGCCCGCGAAGTCATGCAGGCTCCAGCGGGTCACGAGATCCAGCAGCCAGCTGAAGACCCTCGCCGCCACCGCGCCCACGACGCCCATGAACAGGGAATCGATGACCAGGGATCGTTGCCACCTGCGAATCATCCACGGCTCCAGGAAAACACCACACGGGAAGAAAATCTGCGGCCATGATCAATGATGGCAGATGCCCGGAAATCGGCAAGAGGGAATCCCCCTGTTCATGGCATCCCACCCGCCAACACGGGGTTGAAATCCCCTTGTACCGATGCTAGGGTCGGGCATCAACTTCGGAGACTTCATCCGTGTTGGAACCGATCAAAAATCCCCAGGCAGATCCGCGGCGAGGAGGGGGTTCTTTGCTGCCCAAGGGTTCCGCAGGCATATGGTTCCGTTTGCTGGTACTCGGTATCTGGCTGATCCTTCCCGGGGGTGAATCCCTTGCCCAGCGTTACCAGGTCCAGACCTACAGCGAGCAGGATGGCGTTTCCTCCAGTGCCGTGTTCGACTCCGCCCAGGACTCCCTGGGCAGGATCTGGTTCGCCACCCGCAAGGGCCTGACCGTTTACAACGGAATCGAATGGCGGGAAGTCGACGGCGACGACCCGGCCTGCCCCCACGGCGAGGGGCTGGTGTACATCGACGACCACGACCATATCTGGTGGGCGGCCAAGCGTTTCCCCCTGCATGTGGCCAGATACGTGGACGGCCATTGGCAGGACGTGCCGGGAATGGCCATAGCGGGCAAATTCTGGGGAGTCGTGGATCTTGTCGCCTGGACCGACTCCCGGGGTGTGGCCCAGGCGGTGGTGGCCACCGGCAACGGCTACCTGAGAAGGTGGAACGGGCAATCCTGGGTCACCATGACCCCGGGTGTGCAGGATCTGAAGTTCTACTCCCTGGAACTGGCGGGTTCCCTGTTGCTGGCCGCCACGAACAACGGCCTGATGTCCATGGATCTGCGTTTCCCGGGCAACATCCGCCCCTTCAACGGGGGGCTTCCCCCGGGACCGGTCTATGCCGTGAGCCATGACCCCGCCACCGGGATCGCCTGGATCATCGGCGACCAGTGGCTCGCCCGCATGAAGAACTGGCAGCTCGACCACATCTATCCCCTGAGCGGGCTTTCCATCAAGGACGTCCAGCACCCGGTCTCGGCCTGCCAAGACGGGTACGGCGGGGTCTATTTCGTCTACTACGCCCAAATCCTCTATTTCCACCCCCAGGGAGGACCGGAAAGGATCACTCCGGTCAACGGCGTGGTGGCCGAAGGCGGCGACCACGTCATGCGGGACCGGGAAAACAACATCTGGATCACCGGCATGCGGGGGATCAGCCAGATCATCAGCCGGCGCCTGGCCTGCTACGACCACAACCACGGCCTGCAGGGCGACGAGGTAAGCGCAATCTGCCGGCGTGCCTCCGGAACCATCGTTCTGGGCCACCGCACGGGTTTGACCTTTCTGGATTCCTCAACGCGCACCCTGACCTTCGGAAACGATTCGGGGATCATGAGCCGGGTCATCGACTTGGCCGAGGACGCTCGGGGAGACCTGTGGGTCGCCGCGGACCGCCGGGGCCTGGGATTGCTGCAGAACGACGGCTCCCTGCGCTGGTTCGGGCGGGACGCGGGCCTGGGTGATCCGGTCTATGCCATCCTGCCCGACGTTAAATGCCCCGGAGGAGAAACCGCCCTGTTCGTGGGAACATCCCACGGCCTGTACAAGTGCACGGAAAACCGCTTCGAGAAAGTCGAGCTGCGGGGGCCCCGCCTCGGGAAGATGGGCAACATTTGCCGGCTGGTCCCGTTGGCCGACGGCGGCTTCGCCATGGCCGGCCGGGAACACGGTCTGTTCCTGTGGCGCGAGGGTCGGATCACCAACATCCCCGGCGACAGTCTCCAGGGCACCAACAACACCTATACGGTGTACGAACTTTCCGAGGGTAACTTCTGGGTGGGGACCGCGGAGGGTTTGTGCCGCTCCGGGCCTGAGAAGCTGGAATTGACCACATCTCCCGACCCCGAGATCCGCCGACCGGTTTACAGCATTCTCCGGGACGATTCCGGGTGGTTCTGGTTCGGCACGGACGACGGGGTCATCATCTGGGACGGCCAGCGAACTACCCGCATCACCTCCTCACAAGGCCTGCTCGGCAACGAGACCAACCGGGACGCCCTGAAACAGACCCCGGACGGACGAATCTGGATCGGCACCGAGAGCGGCGTGTCCGTCTACCGGCGGGAATTCGACACCACCTGCACCATCAAGCCGGTTCTCTACCTGCAGGACATGCGCATCAACGGCACCCCCTACCCCGTGGACCGTCCCCTGCGCATCCAGGGCCCCCTGGGTTCCCTGGCGCTCGTCTTCCGCTCCCCGGTCTTCGCCAACGCGAAGAAACTGGAGTTCAGGGCCCGCATAACCGGGGGTTGCTACAATGACCTGCCCCTGGAAATCCGCTGGCCCGGTCAGTTGAACCTGACCAACGTTCACCCCGGACATTTTCAGATCCAGGTCCAGGCCCGCCTCGGCGACCACAGGGAATCCAACATCCTGACCACGCCGTTGATCACCATCGTCCCTCCCCTGCGGGACAGATGGTACACCAAGACCCTGATGATCCTGGGGATGATCCTGCTCATCTGGCTGGGTTTCGCCTTCTTCTCCGGGCGGCGCTACGCCCGGCGGCTGGAGGAAGAGGTCCGCCGGCGCACCCATGATCTGCACACCAGCGAGGAGACCGCGCACCGGGAATCCGAACGCCTCGTGGGCATCCTCGAGAGCATCTCCGACGGGGTCATCGCCGTGGACCCGCAAAAACGGGTGATCCTGCACAATCGGGCGGCCGAAACCATCCTTCCGAACTCCCTGCCCCTCGCTCCCGGCAAACCCCTGGCCGAGATCCTGCCCGTCGAGGTCCTGGCCGATCCCCGGCAGGCGCGCCGCTACGAGGAACTGCTGGCCGGTCCGGCCGATATCCGCATCGACACCGAGCAGCTTCCCCTTCGCTGCCGGGATGGCCGGACCCTCTGGTATGAATTCTCGGTGGTTCCCATCAGCGGTACCGGGGGAGGACTGGTGTTCGCCTTCCGCGACATCACCGACCGCCACCGGTTGGAGCAGCAGGAACTGCGGACCCAGAAGCTGGAATCCCTGGGCCTGTTGGCCGGGGGCATCGCCCACGACTTCAACAACCTGCTGACCATCATGCTGGGCAACATCAACCTCCTGGAAAACTCCCGAACCGCCACGGAGGAGGAACGCGGGTACCTGACCGATTTGCGCCAGGCCGTGAAACGGGCTGCCAGCCTGACCCTGCCCTTGCTGACGTTCGCCAAGGGGGGCGAACCCGTCCGCGAACCATGCGACCTGGTTCCCCTGGTCAGGAAGGCCGTGAAATTCAACCTCAGCGGTTCCAACGTGGAATGCCGACTGGATCTCCCGGAAGACCTCTGGTGGGCGGAGGTCGATCAAGGTCAGATCTCCCAGGCCATCGGCAACCTGGTGATCAACGGCTCCCAGGCCATGCCCAACGGCGGGCTGTTGAAGATCACGGCCCGGAACATCCCCGGCGACCCCGGCCATGGGGGGGAAGATCGCTGGGTGATAATTGAGATCGAGGACCACGGCGTCGGCATCCCGCAGCAGAACCTGGACGTGATCTTCGACCCCTACTTCACGACCAAGGAAAACGGCAGCGGCCTCGGCCTGGCCATCACCCACTCCATCGCCGACAAGCACGGGGGCAGGTTGACCGTGGACTCCACCCCGGGCAGGGGCAGCATCTTCCGGCTGGAACTGCCCGCCTGTCCTCCCCTGGAAGAGGCGGAGAAGGACCGGCCCACGCCCCCGCCCGGCCCTGCCTCCAGAAGCTGCCGGATCCTGGTCATGGACGACGAACGGGACATCCGGCGCCTGGTGGGCCGGATGCTGCATAAGCTCGGACATGTGAGCGAAGAGGTCGCCGAGGGATCCGAGGCCGTTACCGCCTTCAAGGCCGCCAGAGACCAGGGCCGTCCGTTCGACCTGGTCATTCTGGACCTGACCATTCCCGGCGGCATGGGCGGGCTGGAAACGGCCGCTGTCCTGAAGGAACTGGATTCGGACGTGCCGCTCGTGGTGGCCAGCGGCTACAGCGACGACCCCGTGGTGGCCAACGCCGGGAGATACGGATTTTCCGGGATCCTGCGCAAGCCCTTCGCCAAGGACGACCTCCAACGGGTAGTGGAAGACCTGACGGCCTGACGACCTGCCGCGCCCCTATTCCGCGGTGCGTTCGATCCGCGCCCCCAGCGCCCCCAGCCTCTGCTCGATACGCTCGTAGCCCCGGTCGATGTGGTAGACGCGGTTGATGATAGTGGTGCCCTCGGCGGCGACCCCGGCCAGCACCAGGGCGGCCGAGGCGCGCAGATCGGTGGCCATGACCGGTGCGCCCCTGAGGACGGGCACGCCGAACACCGCCGCCCGCGGTCCATCCACGCGGATGTCCGCCCCCAGGCGCGCCAGTTCGGCCACATGGGTGAAGCGGTCGGGGTAGATGGTCTCGGTGATGAAGCTCGTGCCGTCGGCCACGGCGCAGGCGGCCATGAGCTGGGCCTGCATGTCCGTGGGGAAACCCGGATAGGGCCTGGTGATGATCTCCACCGGCTGCAGCCTCTCGGCACCGGCGATCACCAGGGAATCCTCGTTCTCGTCGATGGTGCAGCCCATTTCCCGCAGGACCGACGACACGGGATTCAGGTGCCCGCAGTGGATGCCCTGCAGACGGACCCGCCCTCCGGCCACCGCCACGGCCGCCATGATGGTTCCGGCCTCGATGCGGTCGGCGATCACCGTGTGGCGCAGGGGACCGATCTCCTTCACACCCTGGATCCGCAGGGTGGTGGTGCCCACGCCCTCGATCTCGGCCCCCGCCGCGGCCAGGGCCTCGGCCAGGCAGGTCACCTCCGGTTCGATGGCGCAGTTCTCCAGGCGCGTCTCGCCCGCAGCCAGCACGGCGGCCATCAGGACGTTGGCCGTTCCGCCCACCGACGTGGGCTCGAAACGGAAGTGTCCGCCGCGCAGGCGTCCGTCCGCCGAGGCCTGGATGTAGCCCTCGTCCAGCTCGATGTCCGCCCCCAGGGCCGTCATACCCTCCAGGTGCAGGTTCACCGGCCGCGGACCCCAGGCACAACCACCCGGCAACGAGACCCGCGCCTCACCGCGCGAGGCGAGCAGGGGCCCCAGCACGTAGATGCTCGCGCGCATCTTGCGCACCAGGTCGTAGGGGGCCGAACAGCCCGTCACCCCTGTGGTGTCGATGCGCAACCGGTGGTCTTCGAAACTGCACGTGGCGCCCAACCCCTCCAGGATGGTCATGAAGAAGCGCACGTCCTGCAGGTCGGGCACGTTGTCGATGACCGATTCGCCGCGGGCCAGCAGGGAGGCCGCCATCAGCGGCAGCACGGCGTTCTTGGCCCCGCTGACGCGCAGATCCCCGTGCAGCGGGGTCGGTCCCTGGATCACGAATTTATCCATGGTCGTCCTTTTCCTCCGGCATCCTGGCCGTGACGATCCTGTCCCGGCCGGCGTAATCCTGCTGAACCTCCACCTGCACAGCTCCCGATGCAGTCAAAATCTCCGTAACCGCCTCGCCCTGGTCCGCCCCGATTTCCAGGGCGATCCAGCCGCCCGGTCGCACCCACTGTCCCTGGGCGTGGGCCAGGGCACGGTAGAAATCCAGCCCGTCCCGGCCTCCGTCCAGGGCCGCAAGGGGATCGTGATCCTTGACCTCGGTCTGCAATCCGGCGATGTCGTCGCTGGGAATGTAGGGCGGGTTGCTCACCAGCAGATCCACCTTCCCGCGCAGGTGCCGGGGCAACGGATCGAAGCGGCTGCCCTGATGGACATGGACCCTGGCCTCGACCCCCAGCTTGTGGGCGTTGTGCCGCGTCAGCTCCACGGCGGCGGGGTCGATGTCCACGGCCTCCACCACCAGCCGGGGAATCTCCAGGGCCAGGCAGATGCCGATGACCCCGGTGCCGCAACCGATCTCCACGGCCACCGGCGCCAGCAGACGCCGGTCGGGCGGGTTGATGAGCTCGACGGCGATCTCAACCAGGCGCTCGGTCTCGGGCCGCGGAATGAACACGCCGGGCGCGACCTTGAACACGCGGGAATGGAACTCGGTCTCTCCCAGGATGGTCTGCAGGGGTTCGCCGGCGGCCCGGCGCCGCACCAGCTCGCGGTAACGGTCCAGCTCTCCGCCCAGCACCGGCCGGTCGAACTGGAAATACAGCTCGATGCGGGCCAGCCCCAGCACGTCGGCCAGCAGGCGCTCGGCCTCCATGCGCGCCGAATCGATGCCTTTGCCCTCGAAGTACCCGGCGGTGGCCAGGATCAGCTCGCGGACCGTCTTGTGGGGCTTGGCGCTGGTCATGAGGACATCCGGCTTTCGGGAGTTTCGGGGACGACCGGCGCCGCAACCGGTGCGGTCACCCCTCTTGCCCGCGGGTGGCGGCCAGGGCTTCTTCCCTGCGGTGGACCTGGATGGCCTCGACGATCCCGTCCAGGTCGCCCGCCATGATGGCATCCAGGTTGTGGACCGTCAACCCGATGCGATGGTCCGTGACCCGGCTCTGGGGGTAGTTGTAGGTGCGGATCTTGGCGCTGCGGTCGCCCGTGCCCACCTGGCTCTTGCGCTCGGCGGCGATGGCCGCCTCCTGCTCCATGATGGCCCGTTCCAGCAGACGCGAGCGCAGCACGCCCATGGCCTTGGCCTTGTTCTTGTGCTGGGATTTCTCGTCCTGGCACTGCACCACCACCCCGGTGGGAACATGGGTGATGCGCACGGCGCTGTCGGTGGTGTTGACCGACTGGCCGCCGGGTCCCTGGGCACGGTACACGTCGATGCGCAGCTCCTCGGGCTTGATCTCCACGTCCACCTCCTCGGCCTCGGGCAGCACAGCTACCGTCACCGCCGAGGTGTGGATCCGCCCCTGGCTCTCGGTGGCCGGCACCCGCTGGACGCGGTGCACGCCGCTCTCCCAGCGCAGGATGCCGAAGGCCCCCTCGCCGCGCACGGCGTAGATCACTTCCTTGAAGCCGCCGGCGGTGCCCTCGGTGACGTCGATCAGCTCGGTCTTCCAGCCCTTGCGCTCGGCGTAGCGCAGGTACATGCGGGCGATGTCCTCGGCGAACAGGGCCGCCTCGTCGCCGCCGGTGCCGGCGCGGATCTCCAGGATGGCGTCGCGATCGTCGTTGGGATCATGGGGCAGCAGGGCCTCCTCGAAGGCCGCCGTGGCCGGCTCCAGTTCGGCCTCCAACCCCGCCAGATCCTCCTTGATCATGGCCTGCATCTCGGGATCCTTCTCTCCCTTGAGCAGTTCCCGGTTCTCGGCGATCCGCGTGGTCAGATCCAGCCAGTGTTCGCCTATCTCGAGCTGCTTGCTCACCCGGTTGTGTTCGGTGGACAGCTTGCGGTACCGGTTCCGGTCCTGGAGGATCTCCGGATCCGACAGCAGGGTCCCCAACTCCTCGTAGCGGCGGCGCAGGGCGAGAACGTTCTCCTTCACGCGGAATCCTCCACCGATCCGGTCTCCTGAACCACAGCTCCCTTGGACTCATCCTGCGGGGGAAGCTCGTAGTAGATCCGCTCCTTGAAGTCGTCAGCCTCGGGAGTCAGCACGGCCTTGAGCGAAGCCATGGAGACCTCGAGCTGGCTGTCATCGGGCCGCTTGGTGGTGATCTTCTGCAGCATCAGACCGGGGAAGATCACCGGCTGCAGGAACCACACCTTGCCGTACTTGCCCGACAGCTTGATGGCCTCGTAGGCCAGCCCCCCGATGACCGGCACGAAGGCCAGCCGCTGCAGGCGGTCGCCCAGGTCCTCGGGCCGGCCCAGCAGGGCGAAGACGAAGATGGAGATCAGCATCACGAAGAACAGGAAGCTGGTGCCGCAGCGAGGGTGCAGAGTCGTGAAACCGCGCGTACCCTCGGGGGTCAGGGGCCGCCCGTGCTCGAAGGCGTGGATGCCCAGGTGCTCGGACCCGTGGTACTCGAACACCCGCCTCATGTCCGGCATCAGGCTGATGCCCCACAGGTAGAGCACGAAGAAGATCACGCGGATCACCCCGTCGGTGATGTTCCAGGGCAGGCTGCCGGCGCTGGCCGGCACGATCAGATCGGTCAGCAGGATGGGCAGGTAGAAGAAGACGGCCATGGACAGGGCGAAGGAGACGGCGATGGTCCCCCACATCACCAGCCGATCCTTCCAGGAAGTGCCTTCCTTGCGCTCGACGCGGTCGTCGCTCATGGCCTGGTCGGCCGAGAACATCAGCGCGTCGATGCCCAGCCCCATGGTCTCGACCAGGAAGATTCCCCCACGCAGCACCGGGATGTTCAGGAAGGGCAGCTTGCGGATGATGCTCTTGAAGATCTTCTTGCGCACGACGATGCGGCCTTCGGGCGTCCTGACCGCCATGGCCAGGTACTGGGGGCTGCGCATCATCACGCCCTCGATCAGGGCCTGCCCGCCCACGGCCAGGTCCAGTTGCCGGGCCTCTTCCGCGGCGATTCCCGGTTCCGGCGTCGTGGTGGTCTCGGGTCCGGCGCCCTCGTTTTCCCTGTCGCTCATGGCTTGCTCCCGGGGCCGCGCCCCTTGCCTGTTCAATGCGAAGAGGGTGTCGGGGTTCGACCCGGCACCCTCTTCATGTATTCACTCGTACGCCGCCGGGCCCCAAGCCCGCGGCAAAGATCACTTCTTGCCGTAGTTGACGTTCTCGTACCGCTTGCGGAACCGCTCCACGCGGCCGGCGGTATCGACTATCTTCTGCTGCCCCGTGAAGAAGGGGTGGCAGGCCGAACAGATTTCGACGTTCAACTTGGGCTTGGTCGAGCGCGTGTGGATCACGTTGCCGCACAGGCAGGTGATCTCGCAGTCGACATATTTGGGGTGGATCTTGTCTTTCATTTCCTCACGCCTTTTCGCAGCATTTCCAGTGTCCGGGTCGAGGGGCAAAAGGAAATAGCCGAAACGGCCCCTGGCAAGGATAATTTTACTCGAATTACGTATTCATCGCACCCAGGAACTGCTGGTTGTCCTTGGTCTTGCCCAGCTTGTCGATGAGGAACTCCATGGCCTCGATGGGACTGTAGTCGCTCAGGTACTTGCGCAGCACCCAGATCTTGGCCAGATCCTTGCTGTCGATGAGCAGGTCCTCCTTGCGCGTGCCGGACTTGAAGATGTCCATGGCCGGGTAGACGCGCCGGTCGGCGATCTTGCGGTCCAGGACCATCTCCATGTTGCCGGTGCCCTTGAACTCCTCGAAGATGACCTCGTCCATGCGGCTGCCCGTCTCGATCAGGGCCGTGGCGATGATGGTCAGCGAGCCGCCGTCCTCGATGTTGCGCGCCGCGCCGAAGAAGCGCTTGGGCTTCTGCAGGGCGTTGCTGTCCACGCCGCCGGAAAGGATCTTGCCCGAGTGCGGCACCACCGTGTTGTGGGCCCGCGCCAGGCGGGTGATGGAATCCAGCAGGATCACCACGTCCTTGTTGTTCTCCACCAGGCGCCGGGACTTGGCCAGCACCATGTTGGCCACCTGCACGTGGCGCTCGGCCGGCTCGTCGAAGGTCGAGCTGACGACCTCGCCCTTGACCGAGCGGGCCATGTCCGTGACCTCCTCGGGGCGCTCGTCGATCAGCAGCACGATCAGGTGCACCTCGGGATGGTTGGCGGTGATGGCGTTGGCTATCTTCTGCAGGATCACCGTCTTGCCCGCACGCGGCGGCGACACGATCAACCCGCGCTGCCCCTTGCCGATGGGGCACATGAGGTTGATCAGGCGGGTGGTCATGTCCTTGGGGTTGAACTCCAGGTTGAGCAGTTCCTCGGGGTACAGCGGGGTCAGGTTGTCGAACAGGGTGACCTTCTTGGCCTTGTCCGGATCCTGGTAGTTGACCGACTCGACCTTCAAAAGGGCGAAGTAGCGCTCGTTGTCCTTGGGCGGTCGGACCTGGCCGCTGATGGTGTCACCGGTCTTGAGGTCGAACTTCTTGATCTGGGACGGGGAGAGGTAGATATCGTCCGGCCCCGGCAGATAATTGTACTTGGCCGAGCGCAGGAAACCGTACCCTTCGGCCAGCACCTGCAACACCCCCTCGGCGTAGATCAGGCCGTTCTTCTCGGTCTGACCCTCGAGGATCTTGAAGATCAGCTCCGACTTGCGCAGGGTGCTGAGGGCCTCGATGTTCATGCCGCGGGCGACCTCCACGAGCTCGTGGATGTCCATTTCCTGCAATTCCTTGATGTCCATGACTCTCCTCGAACCGATGATGATCAGGGGATGGTTGAAGGCGGCCTTCGGTGTGGCATGCGCCGGGGGCGCTCCCCGGACTGACGGAATGGTTATTCCCCTGGGTTAATCGGATGCGGGCATACAGCCCCGGCTGGATGAAACCATTCTAGCACGAAACGCGCCAGAATTCGAACCTCTTATTTGTTTCTGCTCCGGATCCACCTTTTCCGGCGGGCCGCCCCGCCGGAAAGCCCCCGCACCGGCAGGCCGCTACTGGCTGCCGGTGCCGGAAAGCTCCTCGTAGGTCTTGTTGTTCACGGTGGCGGCGTCGTAATCCCCGAGCTGGAACTGAGCGGCGCTCAGGTAGAAGAAACCGTCGGCGTTGGCCGGGAAATTGTTGGTCATGGCCACGCCGATCTCCACCGCCCGCTTGAACAGGGCCGTGGCCTTGTCCTTGAGCTCCTGCTGGCGCACCGGGTCGGTCTCGTTCTGGGCCTCGTTGACGATCTTCATGCCGTAGTTGTAGTAGGTCTGAAGCCGCAGCAGCATGGTGTTCTCGGAAGGAACCATCTCCATGTCGGCGGCCCGGTCCAGCACCTTCAGGCCGTCATCGAATCGTCCCACGTTGGGAGAGGCATACATGATCCCCGCCTGGACCAGCATGGTCTTGTTGTCGCTGTCGTTGCTGGCGTCGGTGTCGGCCTCGTTCAGATCCACGATCTTCACGTAGTAGTCCGCGGCGTGCTCGTAGTCCCCCTGCTCGCGCGCCAGTTCGGCCATCTTCAGCAGCAGGGTTGTGTCGTCGCCGTGTTCGGCCAGCAGGTTCTGGTAGAGCGTCCGCGCCTCGTCGTTGCGGCCCAGGGCGTCCAGCACGCTGGCCTTGTCCAGGCGCAGTTCGTACGCATCGGGCTTGGCCTCCAGGACCTGGTCCAGCAGGGTCAGGGCCTCGGTCAACAGGGTGTCGCGCTTGCTCTGGAAGGTGTCCTGCTCGGCCATCTGCATCTTCATGCGCGCGATGCTCTTGATGGGGGTCAGCGAATCGGGGAGGGCGGAATAGGCCAGACGCAGCTGCCCCTCGGCCTGCTCGTAGTAGCCGTCGCTCCAGTCCAGCTTGGCCTGCCGGAGCCGGTTGCCGTAGTTGTACTTCAGGGATTCCTCGACCTTGTCCTGCCAGTCCTTGGCATCCAGCTCGAGGGTCCTCGAGTAGGCGTCGTAAGCCAGCTCGTAGTTCTTCTTGGCTTCCAGGTAGTTGTCGTCGTCCACCGCTTCCTCGGCCTTGTGGCTGTAGGCCTCGCCCAGATAGTAGTAGGCGTCCGGTTCGTTGTCCCGGTACTGGAAACCCTCGTGGATGGCGTTGATGGCCTTGTCGTACTTCTGCTCATCGATATAGAGGATGGCGGCAGTCGTGTGGGCGGACCGGCAACCGGCGACCGCCGCGGCGGCCAGCAGGCCGGCCAACAGGAAGAAACGCGTTTTCGTCATGCAGAATCCCCCTCGGGACAAGGCGGCATCAGTCGCTGGAGCGCGATGATACCTGATCGGGGTGGGGAACGGTGATTCGGGCAGCGGGCCAAGGCCCGCCCACCGGGTCGTTGAAGAGGATGAACCCGCTTCTTCGCTTAATAGATAAGAAACCCTTGGCGGACCTGTCAACCAGGATTATTGCCCACGGCGCAACCCCGGCCCGCCGCCCGGGCCGGCGAACCGGCTGCGGCCCAGGGGCAACATGCGCAGATAGGCCTGCCGCTGAGGGGGATCCAGGATCTCCATCTCGCTCATGATGGTCTCGGTGACCAGGGAATCGAGACCCGCCTGGCGGCGGCCCATCTCGTGCATCAGGTCCCGAACAACCAGCGAATCGGTCGCCGGATCGGTCAGCAGACCGCGCAGACGATGACGCAATCCAGCCACTTCCCTCTCCTGCCGACGGATGAGCTCGCCGTTTTCCTGCTGCACCCTCCTCATGGCCGCGGCCTGGTCCGGTCGCAGATCCAGGGCCATGGCCATGCGCCTCAGCCGACGGTCCATCATGCCGCGCTGCCACAGGGAATCCCGCCGGTCATGGATGAAATGCGGCGGGCACCCTCCCCGGGGCCCCGTGACTTCGGTGTCGGTCTGCGGGCCGCTTCCCCGCCACAGCCGGTAACCCAGGCCCAGGTTCAAGCCCACCGAGAGCAGCAGCACGATCAGCCAGCCCTTCTTCATGATCCGCCCCCGCCTTCGTTTTCATCCAGTCCCGCCAGCAGCCAGCCGGCAGCCAGGTCGTCACCGGTATCGCGCTGCAACCAGCTGGACTGCAGCCAGGAATCCTCGTCCTCGACCGCGCCGACGGACGCCAGGTCGCCGGTCCGGGCTCCTCCGCCGGGCCACGCCATGCCCAGGATTATGCCCGCCGCCAGGGCCGCCGCGGCCCACCCCAGTGCCGGCCGGGCGTTTCCGTTTTCAGCGGCGATGGTCCGCAGCCGTACCGCCGGCCACACGCTGGCGGCGGAAGGTTCAGGCTCGGCAACGGTCTCCAGCAGTCCCCAGACCGCAGCCTGGGCTTCGTACTCCCTGCGGCAGGCCTCGCACGTCTCGAGGTGCCGTGCGACCTCGTCCCGCTGCTGCGCGGTCAGTTCTCCGGCCAGGTACGCCGCCAGTCTCGATGTCACATGGCTCATGGTTCGACCCCCCGGGTCTTCAGTTTCACGCGCAGGTCCGCCAGCGCGCGCTGGATCAGCGACTCGACTGCGGGCAGGGTGGTATCCATGGCCGCGGCGATCTCCTTGTAGGTCAGTCCCTGGAAACGGTGCAGGACCAGGGCCTGCCGCTGCCGGGGCGGCAAGGCGTCCAGGACCTGATGCAGGACGACCTTGATCTCGCCGGACTCCAGTTCCGCGTGCGGGTCCGGTCCCCCGCCGGGGCGGTCATGGCGCCGGGCATCGAAGGGCAGCCACCGGATGATCTTGCGCCGCCGCAACCTGCTGCGCGCCAGGTTGCCCGCGATGCGCAGCAGCCAGCTCCTGAACATCCCCTCGGGCCGGTAGGACCCCGCCTTGGCGAAGACCTTGACGAAGGTGTCCTGGGTCAGATCCTCCGCTTCCTCCACCGAGCCGAGCATGTGCACCAGGAAGGCCCGCACCTGATGCTCCCAGCGACGGACGAGGAGACCGAAAGCGGCCTCCTCGCCCCTGGCCACCGCGGCCATCAAGCTGTCGTCGCTGATTCTTGCGGCCACTGGGAGCATCCTCGCTCAGGTTCCGGGTTCCCCGAAGGTCAATCATCGATCCCGTTGCCGAAACCCCGGCCCCGTCCGGAACCGAAGCCGTTGCAGTCGGGGTGCGGTCCAGGACCACCGGGACCGCCCTTGCCGTGAAAACCGGCCCGGGGACCATGACGGCCGGCAGGACCTCCGTGGCCACCGATGCCGCCGCGTATGACCAGCATCATGTCCCGCTGTTCGGGCGTCAACTGCCGACGCACAGCCAGGCGGGCCTTGGCCCGGTTGAGCTGCATGTCCGTGCGCACCTCGCCGATCTTCTCCGTCAAACTCAGCACGGCTTTCTCATTGGGCTCATCCTTGAGCATCTCGCCCTGCAGCTCGTTGCGCAGGCGCATCATCTCCTTGCGGAGCTCCAGGTTGCCCTGGCGCGCCTGACTGTGGATCTCCTCGATGGCCGCCTGCTGATCCTCGCTCAAGCCCAGTCTTTCGACCATCATCGGCGGCAGGCCCCCGTCATCGGCACCCATCCAACCCGGACCGTGGCCGGGGCCACCGCCATGCGGGCCACCGCGTCCCGGTCCCTGGGCGAAGGCCGAGGCCGACACCAGCATCAGGGCCATGACCACGAGAATCAGCGAGACTCGGGCAAGTTTCAGGTTTCGGATCTGCATCATCGTTCCTCCCTGTCATCCGGTTTGCTCATCTTGTCCCGCAAGGGCCGGGATTCGTGCTTGCATGGACCAAACGCTCACCCGTGCGGATTCCAGCGGAGAATATTGCGGATCAATCCGGGGTCACGGAATCCAGGACCTTCAGGTTCTGCTGCAGGGCGGGATCGTCCGGATGTCGGGCCCGACCGCGCTCGAAGACGGCCCGCGCCTCATCCTTGCGACCTGTCCTGGTCAGGATGACGCCCAGGTCGGTGAAACCGCGGGGATCATCGGGATGGTGCTTCACCAGGTCCCGGGCCAGGCGCTCGGCCTCGGCCGACTCGCCGCGCCCGGCCAGCAGGACGGCCAGGTTGTGCAGGGAATCGGCGTCACGGGGATGAGCCTCCAGGATCCTGCGCAGCAGGGGCAGGGCCTGGTCCTCATGGTGGACAGCCAGCAGACCGGAGATCCGTTGCTTGAGCAACTCCGGATCGGAAGGAAACGCCGCCAGGGCGCTGTCCAGATCCGCCGCGGCCTCCGCGGGATCCTCCAGGGCGAGATCCACGGCGATCAGCCCGCGCCAGGGCACCGCACCCTGCGCCCCGGTCTCCAGGGCGTGATGATAGAGGTCGCGCGCGCGCCGCAGATCCCGCGGGGATTCCTCCGCCAGCCCGATCTGGGCCCACCGGCGGGCCTCGTTGGCCTGGGCCATGGCCGCCCACATCTTCTGCACCCCGCCAAGGCCCCAGGGCAGCGTCGCCAGCAGACCGGCCAGGACCAGGGCGCCGCGCACCCGCCACCGCAGGTCCTGCGCCACCAGGAAGGACGCGGCCAGCAGCGCCCACAGCGGCACCAGCACCAGGCGGTAGCGGCTGAC
>CAYPVD010000041.1:0-17258 GCA_964414055.1 uncultured Fibrobacteraceae bacterium | reverse complement strand
GAAAATCAATTATTTTCAATTACTTGACCCCCCTTGCACGCGTGTTACACCCCTCTTGACCCCCCGTCCCCCTCACGCCAGCTCGGTCAGCACACGCGCGAACCGCTCCAGCGTCCAGTCCACCTCGCTGCGGGTGATCACCAGCGGCAGGGTGATGTACGGCCCGCCGTCGCCCGGCCAGGTCGTCAGCACGGGCAGGATGTCCAGCAGGCCGCGTTGATCCAGCTCGGCACCCTGGATGACCACTTCCTGGCAAGCGCCCTTGGTCACGGTGCGCGGCACGGATCCGCCCCAGTCCTTCAACTTGCCCAGCATGCGGACCTTGTCCCACAGGCCCCTGGGCGGCGCCATCTGCAGGGGCTCGCGGATGCGCGCCACGGCCTCGTCCATATCCCGGCAGCCCAGGGCCCACGCCATGCGCCGCCGGCCGGCGAAGAGGTTGATCAGCACCGGCACCGGCTTGCCGTCCGGACCCTTCGCCTGGGCCGTCAGGCCCCGTTTGCCGCTCAGCTTTTCCCGCACGGGGTTCTCGAACAGCAGAGCCGGCTGCTCGCCCGCCTTGACGAAGCGGTCGGCGATGGCCGTGATCTCCAGGCAGGGATCGACCGGCTCGGTGATCCGGATCAGCTCGCCCTGCTCCTCCAGGAACCGGACAAAGGCGTGCAGATCGCCGGTGGGAATGGTCTTGTTCATGATGACACCCGGGGAAAACCGTCGTCAGAAAACACGTCGCGACACTGGCGACAAGCTAGCAGAAGCGGTACCGGGAGACAAGGCTGGGCCCGCCCGCCCGCCTACCGGCCGGAACGGTCCATCCTGACCATGATCTCGGCCTCGCCCACCTGGGTATCGAGCCGGTAGTTCCGCTTCAGATCATCGAGCAGATCGACCAGGTCCTGCTGGTCGAGTTGGGTGTTGACCTCGTACATCCAGGCCCCCAGCACCACCACCTGGGGGGTCCGGGCCCGGAAGAGCTCGGCCAGCAGGTCCTTGCCCGCCACGCGGTAGCGTCGCCGTTGCCGCAGGGTCAACCGCGGCGAGATGCCCAGGGCGAAGTGGTTTTCCATGCCCGGGGTCCATTCCCGCTGCGAGACGAAGGGGTATCCGGACCAGAAGGCCAGCACCATATCTCCGGGCTGCGACCGCGCCTGGATGGCCCGGGCTACCTGCCGCTGCTGCGTCAGGGACCACACCGGGTTCATGTCCATGCCCGTGTGGAACACCCCCAGCATCACCGCCGCATAGACCACAAGACCAGCCATACCGGCCCCGGCCACCACGGCGGGCCGACGCACCCGCCCCAGCAGATCCTCCAGACCGACCAGGCTCAGGGGCGCGAAAAGGGGCGACCAGGCGGCCGTGAAGTACTGCTCATAGACCGGATCGGGCAGCAGGGAGACCAGCACCTGGGCCAGGACGCCCCCGGCCCAGATCCGCAGGAAGGTCGCGCCGGAACTCGTCTCGCGCCGCTGTGAATACAACCCCCACACCGCCAGCACGAGCAGCACGAGCAGGTACGGGTTCTCGACCAGGATACGGCCCAGGACCATGAGGGCGTCCCAGAAGCGCACGTCCCAGCCGGCCCCGCCGGCCCGGTGCACGCTGTAGCGCAGGACGTGATAACGCAGGTTGTTGAACAGGAACCGGTCGGGATCCCGTACGAAGAACAGCAGCATGGGCAGCAGACCCGCCGCCAGGCCCGCGGTCAGGGGTCCGAGCCTCTGCCGGATCCCCGTGGTGCCTGATTCCCGCCACTGGATGATCAGGACGCCCAACCAGAGGGATCCCGCCCAGGCCACATACATCAGCCGGACCCCCACCACCAGGCCGGCGATCACCCCGGCCAGCACGAGATGGCGGCCGGAGCCGCCGGTCCAGCCCCGATGAAGCAGCCACAGGACCGCCAGGACACCCAGATTGGTCAGGGCGAAGGTCTTGACGACGACGTTCCAGGTCAGGAAATGGGGATCGGCGGCCACCAGCATGACCCCCAGAACGATCATCAGGACCGGACGTCCCGGGCGGCGGGAAAAGTATGAGCCCAGGAACCACAACCCCAGGGCCGCGCTCAGCACCGACAGGATCCGCAGACCGCTGAACGAGGAGCCGGTCAGCATCTGCCAGGGCGCGTAGACGTAGGGCAGCAGCGGGGCTTGGGGATAGAAGAAATCGGCGTAGGGGGTCCCGCCCTCGGCCACCAGACGGGCGGCGCTGGCGTAGTAGCCCTCGTCGCCGTCCAGGGGCCGGACATGGACCAGCACCAACCCCAGGATCACGAACCCCAGGACGACAAGAATTCTCGGTTGTAGGCGCGGTGCGGTCGTCATCGGGGCTGCATCCAGAATTCGATCAAGAGAACGGGGAAAGGTGCGATAAGAAGACCGGGACCACCGATTTCCCACAAAAACCTGCGAAACGGAATGATACCCGCGGCCCAGGCGGCGGTCAAACCAGGAAGGCTGACAGTGAACAAGATCGACACCTCGTTTTTGACCGAGTTGAAGGCTTCGGGACGCCTGCCTTCGCCCACTGGAGTCGCCTTGACGATCCTGGAACTGACCCGCAATCCCGAGACCAGCACCGAGGACCTGGCCGAGGTCCTCAAGGGCGATCCCGCCCTGGCCGGGCAGGTGCTCAAGTACGCCAACTCCGCGGTCATGGGCTCCCGGGAGGAGATCACGTCGCTCAACGACGCCCTGGTGCGCCTGGGCATGAGCATGGTCCGCCAGCTCTGCCTGGGATTCTCGGTCCTGTCCAGCGCCCGCAGCGGTCCCTGCCCCCGCTTCGACTACCAGCGCTACTGGACGCGCTCCCTGGCCACGGGGGTCGGTTGCCAGATCCTCAGCCGGCGCATCTCCTCGGTCAGTCCCGACGAGGGTTTCACCTGCGGGCTGCTCGGGCACATCGGCAGTCTGGCCCTGGCCAGCGTCTACCCCGACGAGTACGCCCAGATCCTCTCCGCCTGGAACTCCGGATCCAACGCCCAGCTCCACACCCTGGAGGAAGACACCCTGTCCCTGAACCACCACCAGGTGACCGCGGCCATCTTCAACGACTGGGGCCTGCCCGAGTACTACCAGCAGGCCACCCTGAACCAGGATGATCACGACTGGATCGATACCCGCGAAGCCGACGGTTCCCTCTCCCGTGCCCGGAAGCTGGCCAACCTCCTGAACATCGCCGACCTGGTGGCGGAAATCTGCCTGGAGGACGGTCCGGAAAGGCACCGGGTCGTGCTCGACTTCATGCAGGTGGGGGAACAGCTCGGGGTGCCCGAGCAGGAATGGATGGCCCTGTACGACGACATCATGCAGGAGTGGCACCGCATGGGCCGGATCCTGGACATCCTGACCAGCAACCTGCCGGCCATGGAGAACCTGGTGCGCCGGGCGCGGGCCTACGACAAGCCCATCGACGACACGGGCAAGGGACCGCAGGCCGCCACCGCCAAGGAACAAGTGAATTCATCCACGGGACTGGGCCTGGAAATCCTGCTGGCCACCGACAGCCCCGTCGACCAGCGCATGCTGCAGAAGAAACTGTCCGACGCCGGGCATCACGTCACCGTGGCCGGCGACGGCAAGCAGGCCCTCGAGCTGGCCCTGGCCACCAACCCCCAGCTCATCCTGACCGACTGGATGATGCCCGAGATGGACGGGCTGGAACTGTGCCGGACCCTGCGCCAGTCCGACCTGGCCGGGCGTTGCCACATGCTGGTCATGACCTCCAACGACAGCCAGAAGGAGCTGGAAGAGGGCTTCGCCGCCGGCATCGACGACTACCTCATCAAGCCCCTGAACCACCGGATCCTCATGGCCAAGGTCAAGGCGGCGGGTCGCATCATCAAGCTCCAGATCCAGTCCGAGCAGGACAAGAAGGAGATCGAACGCCACCTGAAAACCCTGGGCCGCCAGAAACGCGGGCTGCAGAAGATGTACGAGCAGGTCCAGCGCCTGGCCCTGGAGGACCAGCTGACGCAGCTGCCCAACCGCCGTGCGGGCCTGGCCCGGCTGGACGAGGTATGGGCGGAATCCCGCCGCAACGGCACGCCCATGCTGGTGATGATCATGGATATCGACAAGTTCAAGAACGTCAACGACACCTATGGCCACGACGCCGGGGACGTGGTCCTGCGCTCCACCGCCGCGGTCATGCGCAACACCATGCGCGAGTACGATGTCGTCTGTCGTTTCGGGGGCGAGGAGTTCCTGGTCGTCTGTCCCGGCGCCGACGTGGAAGTGGCCAAGGATCTGGGCGACCGCATCCGCATGGCCGTGGAGAACAACCGCATCGAGACGCCCGAGTTCACCGGGAACATCACCATCTCCATCGGGGTCTCGGTCCGAGACGAGTCGCACGCCAAGCCCCAGGAGATGATCAAGGAAGCGGACGAGGCCCTCTACGCGGCCAAGGAGGCGGGCCGCAACCTGGTCTGCATCGCCTGACCGCCCGGCCGGGATTCATCCTTCCGGCCGGCTAACCCTTGGCCTGGAACCGGCGCCTGATATCCAGGTGGAAATCCCCCGAGGTGCCGACATCCTGGTCCACGCCCAGCACCTTCTTGGCCTTCTGGAAATCAGCAGGATGCACGTGCAGGATGTAGCGGTAGCCGCCGCGGCCGTCGGTGATCCCGTTGGAGCTGGAGACGTTGATGTCCGCGTCGCAGAGCTTGCGGTGGATGTCCACCAGGGCGCCCAGTTCGTCGTCGCCGTGCACGATGAAGGCGTGGTGGGGACCGGTGAGCTCCAGGCCCTCGTGGCGCGCCAGCTGTCCCAGCCAGAGGGCGTTCAGGGGATAGATCACCAGCTGGGTCGTGTCCTTGCCCACCGGAAACGCGTTGAAGGCCAGCAGGTTGACCTCCTCGGCGGCCAGGGTCTCCAGAAAGCGGCACCCCTGCCCGGGGGCATCCTTCACCGTCGTGTAGTAGTAATCGGCGGAATAGATGGTGGCCGGCATGATGGGCCTCCTTGGCCTGCGCCGGACCCGCCGGATCCACCGGCTGACCGCCGGCGCAACTGTGGGGTTGGCCCCGGAACGGGAAGCGTCCCGGAGCCCTTCTATCCTACCACGAACAGCGGGTCTTGTCAGTTCCCGCTGATGATCCCCTTCAGGATTCCGCCGCCCAGACCGGCCACGCCGCGATGCTCGCCCTGGTTGCGGCCCACCGCGGCCCTGATGCGATCGGCGAGCCGACTGAAAGGCAGGGTCTGCAGATACACCCGGCCCGGTCCCCGCAGGGTGGCCAGGAACAGGCCCTCGCCCCCGAACAGGGCGTTCTTGAAGCCGCCGACCATCTGGATGTCGTAGTCCACCGACTCCTGGAACGCCACCAGGCAGCCCGTATCCACGCGCAGGGTCTGCCCCGCAGTCAGATCGTGTTTCATCACCGCGCCGCCGGCGTGGGCGAACGCCAGGCCGTCGCCCTGCAGCTTCTGCAGGATGAAGCCCTCGCCCCCGAAGATCCCCGCGCCCAGCCGCTTGGTGAAGGCGACGGAGATTTCCGTGCCCTTGGCCGCGCATAGGAAGGCGTCCTTCTGGCACAGCATGGCGCCCCCCAGGGCCCGCAGGTCCAGGGGCACGATGCGTCCGGGATAGGGCGCGGAAAAGGCCACGTGGGCCTTGCCTTGGCCGGTATGGGTAAAGCTGGTGATAAAGAAGCTCTCGCCGGTGAAGATCCGCTGCAGACCCTTGACCACGCCGCCCTCGGTGCCGGTGTCCATCTTGACGTCGTCTTCCATGTACAGCATGGCGCCGGCCTCGGCCACCACGGCCTCGCCGGGATCCAGCTCCACCACCACCGCCTGCATATCGTCGCCGATGATCTCGTAGTCGATCTCGTACACCATGGGCACCCTCCTAGTCGTTATCGATTCTCTTCGGCGGCCGCGTCCAACCGCCTGATGCGTCCCTCCAGGACCGCGCTCACCGTCCCGCTTCGCTCGACCGCCTCGACGACCACCCTAGTCAGCGTCTCGCCCAGGTCCTGCACCGGCGGCACCTGGATATCCAGGTAGACATGGGACATGGCCGCCACGTAATCAGGCAGCGCTACGGTATAGACGGCCCCGATGTCCAAAGGTTTCCCGCCCACCAGGATTTCCTCGACCTCGGCGGTCTTCCCGTCGGGCGCGGCCCGGTAGGCGTAACTCAGGCCGGACACCTGCAGGATCCCGTGATCGCGTCTGATGTCGGAGTCCGCGTTGCGCTGCACGATCCTGGCCAGCTGCCGGCCGCTGATCTCCATGGTCACCAGCTCGTTGGCGAACGGCAGGATCTCGTGGATGTCCAGGGCCGTCAGCGGACCCTTGAGCAGTTCCTTGCGGATGCCGCCGGTGTTGATCAGGGCCACGTCGCTGCCCGCGCGTTCCCGCAGCACGTCGGCCAGCCAGTTGCCCAGCAGGGTCTCGCCGCGGCCCTTGCGCAGGTCCACGGTCAGGGTGCCGATGCGCCGCCCGAACTTCTCCTGCACCTGGGCGGCGAATCCGTCCACGGCCTCCGTCAATCGGGGGTCCGCCACGGCGCCGTCGGACCAGAGCGTCACCAGCTCGCCCCGGTAGGACTTGACCTCGTCGTCCTCGACCTCGAGATCCAGCCGGCCCAGGTTCGTCAGCTTCGAGCCGGCCTGGACGATGAGGATCCCGCCGATCACCAGCGGCTCCTTCAGCCGCGTATGGCTGTGGCCCCCCACGATCACATCCACCCCCGAGCCGGCCAGCCTGGCCGCCAGTTCCTTGTCCCTGCCCACGCCGTTGTGGCTCAGCAGGACGATCAGGTCGGTCGCCGGGTCCAGGTCGATGAGCTGGCGGCGGATCTGGGCCTCCTGGTCGATCATGGCCAGGCCCGCGAACCGGGCCGGGGAAACCACGTCCTCCATGTCGCCGCAGGAGATGGCCATGATCCCGATGCGGAGGCCTCCCCGCTCGATGATCAGCGGGCCCGGGTCGAACAGTGGACGGCCCGAACCGTCCAGGATATCCATGGCCATGACCGGATACCCGAACAGCCGCACGAGCTTCTTCAGGTTGCCGACCCCGATGTCGAACTCGTGGTTGCCGATCACCCCCGCGTCGTAGCCCAGCAGGGTCATCATCCGCGCCAGGGCGTAACCGGGCACCCCGTCCTGTTCCAGGTCGCACACCGGATTGCCCGTCATGAAATCCCCGCCGTCGACGAAGATGTCTGCGGCGGCCGTGCGCCGCTGGTCGGCCAGATGCCAGGCCAGGGGGATGATCCCGCCCACCATCCGGCCGTCGTCCCGCCAGCTCGCCGGCCGCGGCAGGAAATGGCTATGACCGTCGTTGGTGTGGAAGATGGTCAGGTTGAAGGGACCGTCACCGGCCACCGGCTCGGCCAAGACCCTGCCGACCGATCCGGTCGGGCCCAGCACCGGCAGGATCGCCGCCACGATCACGATTAACCAGCGGGTGATCTTCTTTTTCATGCTATACTCCCGGAGTGAACATGCGGAACCAATCCCGCGGAAAAGATTTACCGTCCGGCGATATTGGAATTGCCCCACCGGGCACCCACCGTTTATTTTGGCGGACACCATGAAGAAAATCCAGATCCACGGACCCGTTTTCCTGTGGCTGCAGGGCCTGACCTTCCTGTGCTTCGGTTACCTGATGCGCACGCCCATCTGGCACGGCATGGACGGGGAAATCCTCTGCGAGGCCCATTCCCTCAACCAGGCACCCCTGGCCATGCTCGGGCACATCGGCTTCTACTTCAGCCAGCCTCTGCTGCAGCTGGCCTTCCTGCTGGAATACAGGGTATTCGGTTTGAACACCGCCGGCTACATCGGCGTGAACCTGTTCGTGCACGCCTGCAACGCCTTCATCATCTACATGCTGGTCAACATGCTGTTCCCGCGCAAGAACATGGCGATCCTGGCCGCGACCCTCTTCACCCTGGGCGTGGGCAATTACGGCAAGACCTTCATGACCATCTACCAGCTCGAACCGTTGATGGTGGCGGGGCTGCAGCTCCTGGTCCTCTATTTCTTCATCCGGAACGATTTCCGCCACGGCAGCGGCGTTCTTTCCCGGTATTTCATCATGGGGCTGGTGCTCTTCGTCCTGGCCAGCATGACCAACGCCGCTTCCTTCAGCCTGATCCTGAGCCTGGCCGCCTACAAAGCCTTCTTCAACCCCCTGCGCAGAGGAAGGGTGTTCCTGTCGACCGACCTGATCATCATCATGCTGGTGGGCATAGTCTTCCATTACGCCCAGGAGATCTGGGGCTACCAGGCGCCCACCGTCTTCCACACGGATATGCCCTCGCAGCACTACTCCCTGCTGTCGTTGAAGAACATCTTCCGCTACCTGAACCTCATGTTCTTTCCCATGCAGCAGAGTCCCATCCTGGAGACATCACCCCCGTGGCTGGTGTTCCTGTTCAACGCTCGTACGGTGATCCGCATCTTCCTGACCCTGTCCATCATCTCCTACAGCTTCTTCGGCTTCGTGTTCGGCAGCCGGGCCATCCGCTTCTTCATCGCCTGGACCTTCATCACCCTGCTGCCCTTCACCTCCCATTCCGATTCCGGCCAGTGGTTGAATCTCAGCCACCTCTACCTGACCAGCGTGGGCTTCTGCGTCATCCTGGCCGCGGGGGTCGACGGCACCAAGGGCCTGCTTCGGGCCAGGCGCTGGGCCCGCTACGCCCCCTACCTGCTGCCATTGGTATTCGTGTTCATGTCCCTGGAACTGACGTACAAGTTGAACCGGAGCAACCAGATCAAGGCCCGGGGCCCGCAGGCCCTGCTCATGCGGGAAAAGGTCGCCCAGTCCTGCCGCTGACCCCGGCGGAAAATCGTCGCCCAAAACTTGGCTTCCCCGGGTCATGGGGATATCTTGGGCCCCATGCGTACCGGGCGCCCTGCGCCCCGCCTGTTAAATACCTTGACCAAGGAGACGGGAAAACATGGCCAAGTACAAGATCGGCTGGATGCCGGGCGACGGCGTGGGCGTGGATGTCATGGACGCCACCAGGATCGTGCTGGACAAGCTGGGTTTCGACGCCGAGTACATCCACGGGGATATCGGCTGGGAATTCTGGAAGACCGAGGCCGACCCCCTGCCCGACCGCACCATCGGGATGCTCAAGTCCGTGGACGCCTCCCTGTTCGGCGCCATCACCAGCAAGCCCAAGGAAGAGGCGGAGGCCGAGCTGGTTCCCGAATTGCGGGGCACGGGCAAGGTCTACCGCAGCCCCATCGTGCGGCTGCGCCAGGAGTTCAACCTGCGCACCAACCTGCGCCCCTGCAAGGCCTACCCCGGCAACCCCCTCAACTACCGCGACGATCTGGACCTGGTGGTCTTCCGCCAGAACACCGAAGGCCTGTACATGGGCGTGGAGTACCACCCCCTGCCCCAGGATGTGCGTGAGAAGCTGACCGAGACCCACCCGGCCCAGATGTCCCGTCTGGCCGACGTGCCCAACGAGGACATCGCCATCAGCACCCGCATCTTCACCCGCAAGGGTTGCCGGCAGATCGTGCGGGACGCCTTCGAATACGCCCAGAAATTCGGCTACAAGTCGGTGACGGTGGTCGAGAAACCCAACGTCGTCCGCGAGACCAGCGGCCTGATGGTGCGCGAGGCGCGCAAAATCGCCCAGGATTATCCGGGCATCGAACTGTGGGAGACCAACATCGACGCCATGTGCATGTGGCTGGTGAAAAATCCCCAGGACTACGGTGTGCTGGTCTCGAGCAACATGTTCGGCGATATCGTCAGCGACCTGTGCGCCCAGCTCGTGGGCGGGCTGGGCTTCGCCTGCAGCGGCAACATCGGCGACGAGGTGGCCGTGTTCGAGCCCTCGCACGGCAGCGCGCCCAAGTACGTGGGCATGAACAAGGTCAACCCCATCGCCATGATCCTGTCGGCCAAGATGATGCTGGACTACCTGGGCGAGACCGACATGGCGCAGCGGCTGGAGCAGGCCGTGGCCGCGGTCATCGCCGAAGGCAAGGTCCGCACCTACGACATGGGCGGCACCAGCACGACCACGGAGATGGCCGAGGCCGTCGCCGCGCGGGTGTAGAACCGTTTCCGGTGCCCCCGGCAAGTACCCGCCGCCGTCAGGCGGCGGGTACTTTCATGCTCATCTCCTGCGCCAGACGGTCATCTGGCTGATGGTGTGCCGGAACTTGCGCCGGGTCCCCCTGAGTATGAACTCCACGTCCGAAGGTTCGCCCACAGGTTCGAAATCAGGCGCCAGAGCCGCCGCCAGCCCGCCATGCCCGACCACAAGACCCTCGCCGCAGCATCGGGAACCCGTTATGATGCCGCCATGAGCAACGCACCAGCCATCACCGACAGCCGGGGCCACCGCCTGCCCCTGCGGCCCTACCTGCGCCTGGCGTCCCTTGTGCCCAGCCTCACCGAAACGGTGTGCAGACTGGGAGCCGGTGGACTCCTGATCGCCCGCACCGTCTACTGCACCGAGCCCCGGGATATCCTGGCCGACGTCCCGGCCTGCGGAGGCACCAAGAATCCGGACCTGGCCCGGCTCCGGGAGCTGCAGCCCGACCTGGTCCTGGCCTGCCTCGAGGAGAACAAGCCCGAACACCTGTCGGCCCTGGAACTGGCGGGAATCCCCGTGTTCACGGTCATGCCCCGCCGCCTGGACGACGTGAGCGCCCTGCTGCGGAACCTGGGATCGTTGTGCGGGCGGGAGAACGAGGCCGGACGCCTGCTGGCGGATCTGACGGCCGCCCGGCTGTCCTGCGGCGAGATGAGGCGGAACTCCCCGCATCCCGCCCGGCCCCCGCGCGCCGCAGTCCTGATCTGGAAGAATCCCTGGATGGCCGCCGGCGGCGGCACCTACATCAACGCCGTATGCGAGGAGGTGGGGCTGGAGAACGTCCTGGTCCACCGTCCCGACTACTTCACCGTCACCCTGGACGAGCTGGCGGCGCTGAAGCCGGATTTCGTGTTGCTGCCGGACGAACCTTACAGGTTCACCCACCACGACGCCTGGTCCCTGGCCGCCGCCGGCGTGGTCGGCGACCGCCGTCAGGCGGTGTTGCTGGACGGCAAGCTGCTGTCGTGGTACGGGGCCCGCTCCGCGGCCTCCCTGCGCACCCTCGTGCGCCTGCTGAAGCCGATCCGGTAAGGGTTCGTCCAGAAGCCGGCAAGTGGTTTCCCGGCAGCGGATCGGACGCTCAGTTCCCTGCGGGCCGGTAGTACTTCATGGCCTCGGGAATGAGCGCCTCCAGGTCGCGGATGCGCCGCTCGTCCGAGGGGTGGGTGCTGAGGAACTCGGGCGGTTTGGCGCCGCCCTGGGCCGTCATCCGCTCCCAGAACTTCGGCGCCTCGTGGGGGTCGTAACCCGCCATGGCCATGAAGATCAGCCCCAGATGGTCCGCCTCGCTCTCCTGGGCCCGGCTGAAGGGCAGCATCGCCCCGTACTGGGCTCCCACGGCGAACGCCGTCATGTACAGGGCCTGCGTCTTCTGCGGCTTGTTCTTGAGGGCCGAGGAAAGGGCCATGCCCCCCATCTGCATCAAAAGCCCCTGGCTCATGCGCTCACTGCCGTGGCGGGCGATGGCATGGGAGACCTCGTGGCCCATGACCACGGCGATGCCTGCCTCATCCCGGCAGATGGGCAGGATGCCAGTGTAGAAGGCCACCTTGCCGCCGGGCATGCACCAGGCGTTGACCTGGTCGCTCTCGATGAGGTTGAACTCCCACTGGTACCCCGCCAGCTTATCGCTCTGGCCTTGGGACCGGAAGTACTCCTCCACTGCGTGTTGGATGCGCCGCCCCACCCTCTTGACCGCTGCCGTCTGCTCGGCGTTGGTGCTCAGGGTGCTCTGGGCCAGGACCTGGTCGTACTGCTGGAAGCTCAACGCGTTCATCTGGCTGTCGGGAATGAGGTTGAGCTGGCGGCGGCCCGTCAAGGGCACCGTGGCGCAGGAAACCACCAGCAACAGGCCTACCAGCATCGATCCCCAGCGCAGCCATCCTCGGCGGTTTCTCATATGAATCCTTCCCCCCTGGTCATCGGCTTCAGCAACCGGAATTCCCGTGGCCGATCGGGCCGTCACCATTTAACTTTCATGACCATGATAACCTGCAGGATGCAACCTTGCAGCGAGGAGTCGATCCGATGATCTGGCGCTTGACGGCCGTGGTTCTGGCTACTTTCCTGATCAACCTGCCCATGGGCTGGTGGCGCGCCGGTGTGCGCAAATTCTCGCCCATGTGGTTCGTGACCGTCCACGCGGCCATCCCCCTGGTGGTCCTCATGCGCCTGAAATCGGAGATCGGCTTCGCCTGGTACACCTACCCGCCCATGATCATCGGCTACTTCGGCGGCCAGTTCCTCGGCGCCGTCCTGCGCAGGCGCAGGGCCGCTTCCGCCGCCGCGGCGGCGGAAACGGAATCCGCGGGTTAGAACCCTTGAACCCTACAACCGGTTCCCGACGGCCACTCCCTGCCGGAAGGCATGGTCGATGTTGGATGGGGTGTCCGCATCGCCGATGATGACGACCTCCCCCGGATAATCCCGCAGACCGTCGGCCAGCGACGTCTCCGGTTCCATCCCCGAGCAGAGGATGACGGCGTCGAAGGGATCCAGCGTGATCCCGCGGCCGTCGCACACTCCTTCCACGTTCTGATCGGTGAACCTGGTCAGGTTCGTACCCGGCATCAGGGCCAGCTGCGGATTGTTGCCGATGCGGTCCAGGAGCAGCTTCCTGGAGATCGGGTCCATGTCCGCGCCGATGGTGTCGGACCGGCGGCACGCCACCACCGTCTTGCCCTGGGCCAGCAGCATCTCCGCCACCTCCAGGCCCACCATGCCGGCGCCCAGGATCAGGATCCGTTTCCCCCCGACGAGACCGTGGCGTTCGAAGAACTCGAATGACGTGATCACGTTCTGGGAATCGAGATTCTCGATTTCCGGCCAGTGCTGGCGCGTGCCCGTCGCGAGAACGACGACATCCGGATTCTCCCGTGTCACCAGTTCCAGCGTGACCTCGGTCCCGGTATGGACGACCACCGGCGACCGGTTCAGCCGCACCACCATACTGTCGAGAAGGCGGGACATGGTGGTCTTGCTCTGCGGCTGGACGGCAAACGCCAGCTGACCGCCCAGATAATCCTTCTGCTCGAACAACGTAACGCCATGGCCCCTTTCGGCGGCCGTGACCGCGGCGGCGATCCCCGCGGGGCCCGACCCAACCACCATCACGGTCCGGGGTTCCGCAGCCGGCTCGCTCACGGGTTCGGTGACCCAGGGATTGCCCATGCAGGCGATGGGCTCGCCCTTCTTGACCTTACCCAGGCAGGCCTGCAGGCACGCCCCGCACAGCAGGATGGACTCCTCGTCCCCGCGCATCATCTTGTCCGGAAAATCGGGGTCGGCGATCAGGGGGCGCCCCAGGCCGATCATGTCGGCCACGCCCTCGTCGAGAACCTCCCTGATCCGGTCGGGGTAACCCATCCTGCCGGTGATGACCACGGGCAGGGAAGTCATCGACCTGATGTTCCGGAGAACATCGATCTGGGGCTTTTCCGGCAGGGCCATGTGGCCGAAATACCACGCGGGACTGTCGCAGGAGTTCCCGAAACCGACATGCAGGGCCGCCGGACCGAATTCCTCGAGGACCGACAGGAAACTCGCCAGGTTTCCGGGCTCCAGGCCTCCCTCGACGAATTCCTTGCCCGAGATCCTGACGATGACGGGCGTCGAACCGACGCCGTCGAATACCTGCTGCAGGACCTCACGGGCGAAGGCCAGGGGTTCCGCCCAGCGGTCCTGCCTGCGGTTGGTCCGTCCCGAAAGGAACTGGGCCACCAGGTATCCGTGTCCGCACTGGAGCTCGACGGCATCGGCACCGGCCTCCACGGCCCGCCTGGCCGCCGCTCCGAAATCGCCGATGATCCGCTCGATGGCCTCGTCCGACAGCTCCACCGCCCTTGCGCCGGTGACGGGACAGGCCATGGCCGACGGCGCCACGGGGGCTCCGCCTATCACCTTGGGATTGGCGGCCCGCCCGGCATGGTTGAGATGGACCGCGGCCAGGGCTCCCCCCCGGTGAACGGCCTCCACCAGTTTCCTCAGCCCCTCGATGTTTTCCTGGTCGTGGAGCCGGATCTGCTTGGGGTGCTCGGCGCCGTCGGGGGAAACGGCGGCGGGCTCCAGCGTGATCAGGGCGGTTCCCCCGGCGGCGATGCGCTCGTAGAACGCCACGGTCTCCCCGGTCACCTCCCCGCCGGGTTTGTTCAACGCCGTCTTGATCGGCGCCATGACGAACCGGTTCTTCAGGCTCAGTCCCTGCAACTGCAATGCGTCGGTGACCTTCATTTCCCGTACCCCCTCTGGCTCGCGGCCCGGCCGGAAAAAGCCCGCCCCATCGAGCGACAGGACGGGCTTTCCCGCTTCAGTTCATCATCGCAGCTTTCGCGGCTTCCACTGCTAGAACTTGTACTGCCACTGCATGATCCAGCAATCGTCCATGTGTACGCCCTCTTCCAAACCGTTGAACTCGACCGCTGAACCGGCCTTGTCGCCGCCGACAAAGACATAGTTCAGCTGGATCCGGTGCGACTGCAGCAGATGAGGATTGCCGAGTCCCAGGGGATTGATGAAGAAGTTCAGGCCCACATAGGTGTTGGTCAGGTCGGTTTCCACGTCATCCCTCTCGGCACTGGCAGCATACACCTTCACCACGCCCTCGATGGTCGGGGTCACCATGTAGCCCGCCATCGCCGAGAAACAGGACTGCTCCCAGCCATCGACTCCCTGGATATCCTGCCCGTAAACGTATTCGCATTTCAGGTTGAAAACCTCATCCATCAGGAAGGAATTGAAGCCGGTGTCGAAGACCTTGTAGTCCTCGTCGGCAAGAGGATTGTCCGCACCGCCGGCATGTTCGGAAAGACCATAAGACGCCTCGAAATGCAGGGGCAGGCCCATGTCGTAGTGGAGGCGGCCGGCATAGGCCAGGGCGTCGCCCTTCTGGGCCGGATCCCGCTCCACCGCCAGGCAGCGCTCCGCCGTGTTGAAAACACCGATATCGTAGCCGAATCCGTACCCGCCATGCTGTTCGTGGCCGACCTCGGTGCCGTTCATCGGATGAGGATCGTCATGGCTGCCGCCGATCTGCCGACCGCTCAGCATGATGCCGAAGTCACGCTCCAAGACCAGCCCCTTGTCCAGATGGTTGCGCTCGGCGATGTCCAGATCCCAGCTGTGGGTGGTGAAGGTCATGCCGCTGGGAGTCTTCATCATGCCCATGCGGATGAAGGCCGCATCGCTGAACCGATAACCCACGAAGGCATCCTTGATGATCTTGGGCAGGCCCGCCTCCCTGACCTCGCTGGGCTGATTGAAATCGACCAGCAGGAAGCTGAACCAGTTCTGATGAAAATAGGAGGCGCCGATTCTGATCCGCTGCGCCTGAAAGAACATGCCGCCCTCTTCGGAGTTGCCGTCCCCGCCGCGCATGTCGAGCTGGGAGAACCCGAACAGCTTCAGGGTATAGTCGCTGTCACCCGCCTTCTGCTCCAGCACGACAGCCGCGCTGGATTGGACAACGAATCCGGCCATGAGAACGATCAGCACCAGGAGTCCCGTGAGTTTGGTCTTCATCGTGATCACCTTTCTGTTTCAGTCGGATACGTCAGGGCATACGGGATGCCCGGTTGTTCAATTCATTGATCGAGTGAAGCCAGGATCTTGTCCGCTGCCACAACCACGAGATTCGCGGCCGGGAAGTAGGATTGGTATGGCTGGGCCGCGTAGCTCAGCGCTGCCAGATCGGCGATTTCGAGCTCGTTCTGGATCGCCAACGTCAACAGGTCGATCCGGTCGGTGACGGGTTCCTCGCTCAGGATCTGCGCCCCGATCAACTTCGTGCTGGAACGGTCGGCAATGAGCTTCAGGCGGATCTTCTTGGCGCCGGGCATGATCGGAAATTTCGTGGTCATTTCGCTGGTCGCACTGATGACATCGATCCCCGCCAGCTTGGCGTTGCGCTCCGAGAGTCCCGTCCCGCCGACGAAGTACTTGCCGATCTTCGTCGCGGCGCCGTTGTAGTACCCCTTGTAGCGCCGGTCCTGGCCAAGAAGGTTGTAGCCCAGGACCTTCGCCATGGGTACGGCATTGGTGGCCAGCTTGCCTGAAATCACCTCTCCCGTGATGCCGCTGTGGAACTGGATGCAATCGCCGACCGCATACACTCCAGGCAGGTTGGTTTCCAGCCGGTCATTGACGATGATACCGTCGCGACCGATCTCGATCCCCTTGTCCTGGACAAGCGAAACGACGGGGCGCATGCCTACGGCGAAGACGACGATTCCCGGGCAATCGCCATTGGCGGTGGATTCGTTCTTCTGGAAACGAACGAAATCTCCTCCCTCGAAAACGACCTCATCGACGCACTTCCGCCCCTCCAGGCCGATCACCTTGGAACCCAGATGCATGGTGATGCCCAGCTCTTCCATCTCGCGTTGGGCTTCGACGACCATTTCGGCATCGACCATGTTGGGCATGATGGAGTCGAAAATATCGACCAGATGCACATCGAGACCCTTGTGGTTCAGGGCCTGGGCCAGTTCGATCCCGATGGCGCCGGCGCCCACGACGACGACTCCGGTCGCTCCGTTCTCGACCATCCGGTTGATGGTGCGCATATCGTTTTCGGTCTTGAACCCCAACACTCCCTCGAGCTCGATACCCGGAATCGGCGGTAGGAATGGAACCGCTCCCGTTGCCAGGATGATTTCATCGAACCGGAGCTGGGTGCCGTCAGCGAGAGTGACGACCTTGTTCTCGAAGTCGATGTCCTCGGCCGAGGAACGGATGAGATGCGCTCCGGCGTTGATCACGAGGTCATCCTTCTTGAAGGTCTTCTCCACCGGGAGAATGCCTTCCACCGCATAGGGCATGGCACAGTAGACCATGCTGTAGTTCTCGGGGCGGATCACCGCCATTTTCTTCTTCTTGCCCAGGATTTTCGCAAGGGTGATCCCCGCAGGGCCCCCGCCGACAACAACGATTTCGTAGTAATCCATTTTTTCCTTCCCGGCCATAACAGCCAAAGGGCCAACCCTTTTATTCATCAACCAAGGTCATTTGACAACCATCAAATGAATCTTCCAACGAGAATATCCTTCCAAGCAATTAAAATTTAATATGCAAGACTTAGAAATCAATATAGATTTTTGTTTTCAATTTTGTCGATTACGTTGTGCCTGTGAAATTGTGTCCGCCCTCTAACCGTCACGGTCGTATTCCGGTTT
>CAYPVD010000040.1:0-17349 GCA_964414055.1 uncultured Fibrobacteraceae bacterium | reverse complement strand
CCGCGAGAGCGAGATCTTCAGCAGGAAGGTGCTGACGACCGGCATCTTCAGCAGCATGCGATCGCGCCAGAAGGCCCCCCGCTCGGTCTTGAACAGGGCCTTGGCCCCGGCCACCGTCACGGCGACGGTACCGAAGATCAGCCACCACCAGTGGCCCATGAAATCGCCCAGCCCCATGACCTTCACCGTGATCGTGGGCAGCTCCATGTCGATGCCCTCGAAGATGGCCTTGAAACGGGGGATCACGAACAGCATCATCAGCAGGAACAGGCCGATGATGCCCACGACCAGGATGGCCGGGTAGATCAACGCCTGGCTGGTCTGGCTGCGCAGGTTCTCGTTCCACTCCAGGTAGGCGACCAGTTCGGTGAACACGTCGTCGAGGGCGCCGGAGTTCTGGCCCGAGGCCACCAGGGCCAGGTACACCGAGGAGAAGACCTCGGGGTGGCGGCCGAAGGCCTCGTCCAGTTGCGTACCGCTGTTGATGTCGTTGCGGATGTCAGCCAGGATCTCCCCGAACACGCCGGGGGTCTGGCGCTGGAAATCCTCGATGGCCGCCACGGCGGTGATGCCCGCCCCCAGGCAGGTGGCCATGTGCTGGGTGAAATCCCGCAGCTCCTTGCGGCTGATGCGGCGCGAGCCGGAGAAGAATCCGCCCATGGTGGGTTTGCTCTTCAGCAGCACCAGTCCCTGTTCCAGCAGGTCGGCAGCCAACTGATCGGGACCCGGCGCCTGCCTGATCCCGGTGATGGTCTGGCCGTTGGCGGTCAGGGCGCTGTAACGGAACTCCTTCATGAAGCCACCTTCAGCACTTCGGACACCGTGGTCAGACCGGCCTTGAACCGGGCCAGGGCGTCATCCTTGATGGTCATCTGGCCGGCCGCGCGTGCGGCGGCCTCGATCCGGTCGGCATCCTGGCCCTCGGCGATCATGCGCCTGATGTCCCCGTCCACACGCAGGTACTCGAACACCGCCATGCGGCCCCTGAAGCCCGTCTGGCGGCACAGGGAACAGCCCTTGCCCGCCATAAGGGTCGCACCTTCCAGCTCGGAGGCCGGTATGCCCAGCAGGTCCAGGTCCTCGGCCGAAGGTTCGGCCGGTGCGCCGCACTCGGCGCAGATGGTCCGCACCAGGCGCTGGGCCAGCACCGACACCAGGGTCGCCGACAGCAGGAAGGGCTCGATGCCCATGTCCAGCAGGCGCGGGATGGCGCCGGCGGCGCTGTTGGTGTGCAGGGTGCTGAACACAAGGTGGCCGGTCAGGGCCGCCCGGATGGCCAGCTGGGCCGTCTCCACGTCGCGGATCTCGCCTACCAGCAGGATGTCGGGGTCCTGGCGCAGGATGGCCCGCAGCCCCTTGGCGAAGGTGAAACCCTTGGCCGTGTTGATCTGGGCCTGGTTGATCACCGGCAGCTCGTACTCCACCGGGTCCTCGAGGGTGATGATCTTGGTGTCCGGCTTGTTCAGGTAGGTCAGGGCCGAATACAGCGTGGTGGTCTTGCCCGAGCCCGTGGGCCCGGTGACCAGGATGATGCCGTTGGGCCGGGTGATGTCCCGCCGGAAGGGCTCGTAGATGCTCCCGGGCATGCCCAGGCGTTCGAGACCCACGATGAGGCTCTCCTTGTCCAGGACCCGGCAGACGATGCTCTCGCCGTTCACGGTGGGGAAGGTGGAGACACGCAGGTCGACCTGCTTGCGGCCAGTGTCGAACATGATCCGGCCGTCCTGGGGCACCCGGCTCTCGGAGATGTTCATCTCGGCCATGATCTTGACTCGGGTCACGACGATGCCCAGCAGATCCCCGGGCAGGACAGCACCCTGGATCAGGTGGCCGTCGATGCGGTAACGGCAACGCAGCACCTTCTCCTCGGGCTCGATGTGGATGTCCGTGGCCCCCTCGGCGATGCCCTGGCCGATGAGCTTGTCCACCAGACGGATGAAGGGCGAATCGCCGTCGTCGAGCTGGACCCCGCTGGCCAGGGCCCGCTGGGCCTCCTCGATCAGCCCGGGGATCTCGGCGAAACCGTCGCTCTGGTTCCCGAACACCCGCACCAGGACATCCTGGATCTCGCTCTCGGGAGCATGGACGACCTCGATGTAGTTGCCGGTCATCCTCCCCAGTTGGTCGATGGTCTCGATGTCCATGGGGTTGGCCATGGCCACCTTCAGGGTGTTGCCGTGGTGCTCTATGGCCACCAGGGAGCGCTGCTCGGCAAACTCCGCGTCGATCAGGTCCATGGCATGGCGATCGATGTTGATCTGGGTCAGGTCGATGGTTTCGACCCCGGCCTGTCCGGCCAGGACCCGGGAAATATCCTTCTCCGAACAGATTCCCAGGCGCTGCAGGGCTATGCCCAGCTTCTCGCCCGTCTGCTTCTGCTCGCCCAGGGCCAGTTCCAGCTTGTCCTGGGTGATGATGCCGGCCTCGACAAGGATTTCTCCCATGCGCTTGGTCTTGACCTTGGCCATCGCACTCCCCTGATCATTCCCCACTCGTGCCCAACACCGAACCCGCCCCCCGTACCCGGGGATGAGGCGGACCGATGACAATGATCCGGGCCATTTCCGCAAATCCTGTTCCCAACCCGGCGTTGGCCGCCGGAAGGATTCCGGTTCCGAAAAGGGAGGAAAAAGAGAAGGGAGAAATGGTTGTAATTATACAATAATATTGAATTTTGCTATATTATATTGCTGGTTGGGAGATTTCCCCCACAAATAAACAAACCCGCCAGCCATTTCCACCAGCGGGTCTGCGCTCAAATTCCATTCCCAGGGGACCAACTTCTGGTCAGATCCCCGGAGCGGGCTCGATGGCCAGGATCTCCCAGCGGCGCTCCTCGCCCTCATCCCCGAAAACCACCGTGTCGCCCACCTTGGCGCCCATGAAGGCCTGGGCCAGGGGAGCCTGGTAGTTGAGGATCCGGTTGTCCACGTCGGTGTCCCAGGGCCCCAGGAAGGTGTAGACCTCAGGCTCGCCGTCGGGCAGGGGGCGGGCCGTCACCCGCGTGCCGATGTTCACGAATCCGCTGGCGGCCATCTCATGGTCGATGACCTTGGCCATGGCCAATTCGGTCTCCAGACGGGTGGCCCGGCTGGCCAGTTGGTCGCGTTTCTCCAGGGCCGCGGTATACTCGCTGTTCTCGCTCAGATCCCCGAAGCTGGCCGCCTCCCCGATCTGGCGGGCCACCTGGGGAATCTCCACCTTGACGATGTGCTGCAGGGCTTCCTCGGTCCGGCGCAGACCCGGTTCGGTGGTGTAGATGCGGCCCGGCTCCTCCCATTCCCTGGTCACCTCCACGAACAGATCCGCGTGCTGGGAGCGCAGGTAGCCCAGCAGCTGGGCCTTGTGAGCCGAACTCAGGCCCGCATTGGCGGACAGGATCTCCTTCAGCCTGAGCGCCTCGGTGCGCGGCGCGCCGTCCAGCAGCTGCAACAGGGGGCGGTTGTTCTGCGTGGCGAGGGCGGCCCGCGCAGCCTCCAGGACCTTCAGGTGCTTCTCCTCCATGGACATGCCGTGGAGCCGACCGATGGAATCCAGCAGGGACAGCATGGCCTCGGCGATCCGGTCCGACGGCAGGTCCTCATGCGCAGCCAGGAACTTGCCCATGGCTCCGGACGTGTGACGGGTCCGCCACAACCACCCCAGCAGGTCGGGGCTGTTGGTTGGCTTGTTCACCGCCGCCTGCAGCGCCGCGACCAGGTTCTCCTGCTGACCGCCCTCCAGCAGGCCCTTGGCGATCAGATCGCACATCCGCTTGCCGCTGCGCGCCAGCACCCGGGCCCACACCTCGCCCCACCGGTCCGGCAACGCCTGGCGCAGATAGACCAGGACCTTCTGCAGCAACGATTCGGAGAGGTCGAACACCAGGTCGCCCGGATCGTTCAGCTTGCCCAGGACCTGTGCCGCCGCCCGCGGGTTGGGCTTGGCCACCTCCACCCCTCGTGCCGCGATCTCCGCATGCAGGGCCAGGCCGGCCAGCGCCAGGGAGGGTTCCTGGTCCTTCAGGCACGCCACCGCGATGCGGGCCGCGCCGTTGCCGAAGTGCTGCAGCAGGGCTTCGTCCGCGCAGTCGTCGCAATGGCCCGCCTTCTCCTCGCGGGCGATCTCGCCCAGGTAATCCAGGACGACCTGCAGGGCGGCCTGGGCATCGTGAGCATGGTCGAACTTGCGTTTGAGCCGTTCCTCGTAGCGGTCGGCCCGGCGCAAAAGCCGGAACACCGGCTGGGATCCCGCGCCCATGCCGATCAGGGGATCGCGCTTGAGCAGGGGTTTGGCCTGCTGCCACCAGCTGCGCCAGCCCGCTTCGCCCAGCAGTTGGGTCAGGGCCTGCTTCAGGTCCCGGTAGGAATAGCGGTTCTCGCGCTGGGAGCGCAGGGCGGTCTTGATGAACTCCACCGGGTCTTCCTCCGCCAGCTCGCGCAGGCGTTCCGGGGCATAGAGCAACAGGGACGGAAAGTGATCGGCGGGCCGCGGCGTCAGCTTGGCCAGGGTAGCCCGACCGAATTCCGCTTCCCGGTCATCGAACCGGAGGCCCACGATCCCCTTGGCCCCGTCGAAGTTCTCCACCACGCCGGGGACCAGGAAATCCACGCAGGTGGCGAAGCAACCGGGCAACAGCCGGGCGTACAGCGAGGCCAGTTCGACCACCTGATCCAGATCCTGCTCCTGGTCCAGGAGGAAATCGATGAGTTCCTCCAGGCGGGGATCATCCTCGTGCTGCACCAGGAACAGACGCTTGAGCTGGGGCTTGATGTCCTTGCCGCCGGGAAGCTGGACCGCGGCCCGACGCACGGCCTCGAAGGCTTCCTCGGGGCCGCGGTTCTCCTCGACCCAGCCGATGAGCATCTCCAGCAGGGTGTCGGCACGCTCCGGGGCCCCCTGCCGCCCCACCTGGCCGGCGATGGGCAGCAACTCGCGCCACGAGTAGTGGGGATGGTTGAGGCCATCCACCCATTCGGCCTCCAGCTTGTCGAACTCCTTGCTGTTGGCCAGCTTGCCCAGTTTGATCAGGGATGGTCCCTGCGGCGCGGTCTCGGTCATGATCATCCTTCGGTATAACGGTTCCGCCCTTCGCGGAATCGCGAAGAGCTATTATAGGCTCTGAAGACTGTCAGGGAAAGTCCGTCCCGCAAAAGCCGCCGCCGAACACCAAGCGACAAGGGGCGCTGGTCCAGCCAGCGCCCCCCGTTCCCTTCGTGTGATATCCAGGGCGAGGTTATTTCGTCAGGGTCATCTTCTGGGTCTCGATCATGGCGCCCATCATGAGCCGTGCGATGTAGATCCCCGAGGCGGCGGGATTGCCCTGGGCATCCCGACCGTCCCAGCGCACCTCGTGCATACCCGGGTCGGCCTGGATCGGCAGCGCACGCACCCGCTGACCCTTCACGTTGTAGACTTCCAGGGCCACGGGCGCGCCCTGGGGCAGGTCCTCGGGCACCAGGTAGCGCAGGGTCGTCTCCGGGTTGAATGGATTGGGGTAGTTGGGCTTCAGGTAGGCCGCCCGGGGAAGCGGCAGATCGGAGTTCTCGAAGTACAGGGGCTCGGACCACTCGCTCTTGAGAGAGGCCACGCCCTGGGCGTCGATGCCCTGCACCCTGACCCTGACGTCCTCGCCCCGACCGACGGCCAGGGTGAAGGACGTATCGGCGGTCACCCCCGCCAGTTCCTCCTGTCCTCCGTTGCGAGACACGAACACGGAGTACTGGACGGCCGGCCCCATGATCAGGCCGTATTCGCCCAGCGGGGGACACTCGGACCAGTGGAACCGGATCTCGAGGTCCTGGGCCGCAGCCCCCATGGCGACAAGAACCGCGGCCAGGACCAGGAGAGATTGGATGATTCTCATACGAAGACTCACGTTGCCCGCCTTGAAGATGTTGCCTGAGTCAATTCGACGTTGATCGTTTCCTGGTCGTGACAAGCAACCCCGGTGCCATGAAAAATTCGGGAATCCGGGGCTGTGCGGGCCGGCTTCGAAATGATGCAAGTCATTACTATTGAGCTGGTTGAATAAATCCATATTCAGCGGTCATCAAAGTCGAACCATGACCGTCCGTCGCAGGAGGCAATGATTGCCCTGCTCCCATCATGCGCATTGCACGGTGCCGGGGACGATTATTCCGGGTAGGACGATTCTTCCTCATCCATGGCTGCCAACCGGCGGCGGGTCAGGATGATCTTGCGCACCGCACCCACGACCAGGACCAGGGCCATAAGGACGAACAGGCCCGGCCAATGGGAAAACAGGGCGATCCAGCCGAAACGCAGGCGCATGGCCCCGTTGAAATCGGCGTAGAACGCCTGGGGCGTCAGGCCCGTGGCCGCTTCCAGGCCCGCGGCGAACGACCCCGATTCCCTGGTGGCGGCCATGATGGTGACGATGATATCCGGTCCGAAGCGGTCGCAAAGGCGCTCGACCGCCAGCAGGCTGGTCCGGTAGGCGCGGGAAGAAGGCACCGACAGGGAGGGCCAGCGCGTCTGCAGGCGGCTCAGATCAGGCACCCGGCCGTCCATGACCAGGGAGACCGTATCCCAGAACCGCCACTCCCCCGCCGCCCGCATGGCGACACCTTCGTGGAACCAGGCCGGCAGCCAGGCGTTCCCCGCCCCCTGGAACAACAGGGCATGGGCCATCTCGTGCAGGAAGATCTCCCGGACCCCGCGGCCGACCGCGGGAATCCGCGTGTAGTCCAGGGCCACAAGCCGGGGTCCGAGGGCCACCCCCACCCCCCAGTCGGGCAACCGGCCTGAGAACCTGGCGGAGAAAACGTCGCTGCTCATCACCAGGCAGGTCACGGTGTCCGGAGGCACGTCCGCTGGCAGCAGGCCGGCGGTGAACGCCGCGCCCTCGGTGCGCCAGATATCAGCACAGCGCTGCGCCACTTCCCGACCGCCGGGGGAGTCGTAGGTGAAGCGGATGAAGCAGGCGCGCGCCGACGGTTGTCCGGGCGGACCCGCGAGGCAGAGACCGCCCCCCCACGTCAGCATACATGCCAGGATCAACCCCGGAACCCGTCGTAAAACCATGCGCACGCCCTTGCCGCAGAGGACTGTGGTACCATGTCGGCCGGGAGCGTGAAGTCGCGCCCCGGAAAGAGGCATCATGACACCGGACAAAGAGGGAATCCAGAAGGTAATCCAGGAGAAGCTCGCGCGGGTCAGGGACCTGGTGGCGGCGGCGGACCGGGTAGCCGTCCTCAGCGGGGCCGGCATATCCGCAGCCAGCGGGATCCCCACCTTCCGCGGCGCCCAGGACAGCATGTGGTCCCGTTACCGGCCCGAGGACCTGGCCACCCCCGAGGCCTTCGCCCGGGATCCGGAACTGGTCTGGCGCTGGTACGACTGGCGCCGGGAGCTGATCGCCGCCTCCGGCCCCAACCCCGCCCACACCGCCCTGGCACGGCTGGAGGATCACACCGACATGACCGTCATCACCCAGAACGTCGACGGGTATCACCAGCAGTCGGGCAGCAGGAAGGTGCTGGAATTCCACGGCTCGATCTGGAGGATTCGCTGCACGGCCTGTGGAGACGAGATCGAGGACAGGCGCGTTCCCCTGCCCATCCCGCCGCGTTGCGACAAGTGCGGCGGCTTGCTCCGGCCAGGGGTGGTCTGGTTCGGGGAAGGCATCGATCCGGACATCATGACCGGATCGACCGTCGCGGTGTCAGAGAGTCGGGTCCTGCTCGTGATCGGAACGGCCGGCATGGTCCATCCCGCCGCCGGGCTGGCCGACCTGGCCCGCGCCAACGGGGTCCCGGTCTGCGAATTCAACGTCGAGGCCAGTCTCCTGACCCCGCACGTCGACATCTTCATTCCAGGGGACGCCGCCGAGACCCTGCCCCGGATCGTCCCATAGGTTGACCAGCGGCCGCACCTTGCCCGCGACCGTATGGTCCACCGTGGGGATGAGCAGGAAGAAGGAGTTGCCCTCGGTCTCGCTGCTGGAGACGAAGACACCACCCCCGTGCCTTTCCAGGGCCGTCTTGACGATGGGCATGCTCAGACCCGTGCCACGCTGGTGGTTGGCGATGGGATTGACCAGTTCGAACTCGGTGAACAGGGCCTCGCGGCGATCCGAGGGGATCGGCTGCCCGGTGTTGAAGACCTCCACCAGGCGCCAGGTGACCGGATTATCCTGCCACCGGTCATCCTCGAAGATTCCCTGCCCCACGTTGCCCAGCTTGCTACGCAGGACCTCCGGCCCTCCGAGACCGGGTACTGTCTCCACTTCCCGGATGACGATCCGCCCGGCCTTGACGTTGTGGATCACGGCGTTGTCAATCACCTTTTCCAGGGCGATGCGCAGCATTTCCATGTCTCCCAGCAGGTTCCAGCCCCGGCGGCCCTCGAAATCATTGCGGACATCCAGGCCCAACTCGGCCATCGACGCCGCATGAACAGCCAGGATCTCCTTGATCACTTCCCGGATCGGTGCCACAGAGACCGTCAGCCGCTTGTGCAGGGACTGGATGTTTGCCATCAAGGTGGCGTCATTCATGAACCCGCCCAGCCGACGCGTGTTCTTGTCGATGATATCGAGGATCTCGGTCAGGTTGTGGGCCTCGAGGGCCGCCTTCTCCTCGGGTGTGACCTTTTCGGTGGAGGAACGCAGGTATTCGAGGCCGCCCTTGATGGCCGTCAGGGGAGTGCGCACCTCGTGGGAAACGAGGGTCAGGAACTCCTGCTTGGCCAGGTCCAGCCGCTTCAGATCCGCCAGGGAGGACCGCAGCTGGGATGTGCGGTGTTCGGCCAACCGCCGGTTTTTCCGCAGATCATCCGCCATGCTGTTGAAATATCCGATCAGGGTGCCCACCTCGTCCCACAGGGAGACTTCCACGCGACGGTCCAGTTCTCCGCGGGCCACCGCACGCAAGGCCTTGCCCAGGGTGTAGAGCCTACCGCTGGCCCTGCCGACCACCCGGACGATGCCCGCCGAGGCAAGGAATACCGCCAGGATGCCCAGCCCCAGACCCAGGGCCGTGTAGCGGCCGATCATCACCTGGAGATCCCTGGCCGGGGTCCCCATCAAAAGTCTCAGGGGGATCGAATCAGTGTCCATGGTCACCAGCCAGGCGCCGCGATGCAGACCCACCGGTCCGTTCATCCCCCGGGAAGCCTGCTCGGCCGCCTCCTGCTGCAGGTCCCCCAGGAGCCGACTCTCCTGCCGCCCCGTCCAGGGACCCGAGGACATGGTCCTCACCAGGTTTTCCAGTTTCTCGCCCCGGGGCAACTCGGGGTCGGATCCGGCCACGACCACCCCGTCGGGATCAAGGGCGCACCACCACGTACCCTGGCTGTTCATATCCAGCAGCCTCTGGAGATCCAGGAAATACACACCCCCGGGCCCGGTTGCCAGGCCGTCGGCGCCGAGGGATGTAACCACCACGGGCAACAGGCCGACCGGAGCACCTTCGGGTTCCTGGTCCACGACCAGGGGCGAATGGATTTCCACACGGTGGTTCTTGAGATTCACGGTCAAGGGCACCACATCATCCTGACGATGATCCTGCCACCAGGCTTCCAGGGGGCCCGAGACCCCGGCGCCGGACAAACCGGCCACGACCAGGGAGCGGTCTTCGTTTCCCGGTCCGCCGGCTTCCGTATCGGGATCCTGTTTCGCAACGGACGCCGACAGGGCTTCGCTGACGGCCCGGTCAATCGTCCCTTGGCGGAAGAAGGCCAGCTCGTGCCCGCGATGATGCAGGCTCGTCCTGGTGAACTGGCCGCCCAGCAGGATCCAGCTGCCGATGCCGATGGCTCCCATCGCCAGCAGAAGCATGGGCACGCTCGACCACAGAAGCTGGTCGCGCACCCGGTAGTTCATCCTCTGCCACAGGCCCCTCATGATCACCTTTCCGTACAGCCGGCGCGCACTCCCTCGTACTCGCGCTCCAGGCCCGAAACCACACCCCTCTGCATCAGTTGTATCGTCCGGAAACTCCCGGGGTTGACCATTCGTTGTCCCGGGGGCCATCATGGCCGAAACGCCCAACCGAACGAGAGGCCCGGATGCCCGCACCCACTGTGCTGCTGATCAACAAGTTCTATCACGACACCGGCCCCGCCGGCGGCGTGGGCCGGTACCTGGTCCAGGAGGAAGAGGACCTGATCCGGTCCGGCTGGCAGGTCGTGCCCTTCGCCATGGCCGAACCCGCGGCCAGGCCCAGCCCCTGGGTGGAGTTCTTCGTGAAGGCCAGGGACTACAGTCGGCCCCGGTTCGGACCGGAGGGCCTGCGCGACGCGGTTTCCCTGGTGTGGAACACGGAAGCGGCGGCCAAGTTGGAGGCGCTGCTGGAACAGGTACGGCCCGATGTGGCCCACCTCCACAACATCTACCACCACATTTCGCCCTCGATCCTGCCCGTGCTGCGCCGCCACGGGATCCCCGTGGTCATGACCCTGCACGACCTGCGCCTGCTCTGTCCGGCCATCCACATGCTGCGCCACGGCGAGATCTGTGAACGGTGCCGCGGAGGACGATTCCACAACGCGGTGCTGGGCCGCTGCGTCAAGGATTCCCTGGCCGCCTCCCTGCTGGCGGCCATCGAGACCTTCCATCAGCGCTCGCGGCGACTGTACGAGGAGCAGGTGGATCTGTTCCTGTGCCCCAGCCGGTTCATCCGGGACAAGTACCTCGACTGGGGTTTTCCCGCCGCCAAGCTGAAGCACCTGCCCAACTTCGTCGATCTGGAGCAATGGCATCCCGACCGCATACCCCGGGACCGTCCACGCGACGCCTATCTCTACTTCGGGCGGTTGTCGCGTGAGAAGGGCCTCCACACCCTGCTTCAGGCCCAGCGACTCTGGGAAACAGGCTACGCCGCAGGCACGCTGGACACGGCGCCCCTGACGCTGCTCATCGCCGGGGACGGACCGAGCGACCAGGATCTCAGACGGTTTGCCGGGTCCCTGAAGGTGGAAAAGGTGGAATTCTTGGGGCCGTTGCGACCGGATGCCCTGAGGGCGGCCCTCGGACGCAGCCGCTTCACCGTCCTGCCCAGCGAGTGGTACGAGAACAGCCCCATGGCCACCCTCGAATCCCTGGCCGCCGGCATCCCCCAGGTCGGCACCCGCCTGGGCGGGATTCCCGAAATGATAGAAGACGGCCGCAACGGAACCCTGGTGGAGCCGCGCGACCCCGAAAGTCTCCTGCGGGGACTTGTCGCCGCCGCCGCTTTCCCTCGGCATGTGGGCACCGAAGCCCGTGCCTGGGCCGAGGCCCACGCGGACCGCGCCGAGCACATGTCACAGTTGGAGAAAATCCTGACCGACCTCGCACACCGGTAGAAAAAATAGGGCCGACCCATCGGCGGGCCGGCCCTTGGCAGACTCGAGGCATCGAATCAGTCCAGCAGGATGGGCACCTCCAGCACCACCGGGCCGGACCCGCCGGGAGCGCGGACGCCGGCGTCACGATCCCGCAGCCGCACCACGCCGAACACCTTGCTGCCGGCAGGAGGCGCCGGCCAGCTGTCCTTGAAGTTCAGCTTCAGTTCTGTGGGCACGCCGGCAAAAAGCTGGAGGGTACCGGTCGGTCCCTTGACCTTGCCGCTGACGCCGGAGGCCAGGAAATCCCGCTCCCGGCAGGAGAACCCCCAGTCGGCCATGTCCGCCGGGATGGCGAACGCCCCGACCACCTGCAGGGTGAACGTGGCCTTGTCCTGCCCGGCGGGCAGGGAAATCCCCGTATCGGCCGTCAGGCCATCGAAGCCCGAGGCCCGTACGGCCTTGCCGTCCGCATCGAGGATGTTCACGGCGCAATCGGTGAACAGGTTGGCCGTCCGTTTGGTCATCTCCAGGTGGAACTCGGCGCGGGGAGTCGTCCGGTCCAGGGTGAAGCTTCGGCTCCAGGTGTCGGCCTCCTCGACCGAGACATCCTCATGGCTTTCGAAACCCTGGATCTCGGCCGAGGCCTGGCCCCGGAAAACTCCCGGCAACATGCGGGTGACCTGCAGCTTGCCGCCGGCGGGTTTGCCCGCGGCCGACCTCGACAGGGATGTCACGCAGGCCGGCGAGACCTCGTAGCCGTCGAAGGCCACCGTCAGGCGGTAGGTCGTGGCGGACCGGGCCCTGATGGCCGAAGCCACGTCGATCTCCCACGTTCCGGTCACCAGTTCCTCGCCCAGCACGCTCATCTCCCGCACCGGTTCGTGTTCGACGTCGGCGTACCCGGTGAACCCGCCGTGGGCGTGGCCGGCGGGGTCGAAGATCTCCGTCAGGGCCGCCGCCCCGGTGGATGCTCCGATCTCCTTGCTGACCTCCAGCCTGACCCGCATGGCGCTGGCGCCCGGCGGGACATCCACGAAGTAGCGGTGCACGGAGCTCTGGGCCAGGTTCTTGCCCTTGTACACCCGCCGGTAATCGTTCGCGGGACCGAAGGTGTCGCCCCGGACCACCGTGTTCCAGAGGTAGAACTCCCTGGCGGCCAACCCGTTCAGGTCGCCCCCGTCCAGGCTGGCGATGATCCGGCCCGAAACGGCGCCCACAGCTGGCAGCCGCTTGCCGTCGTAGCGGCAGGTCACGGTCATGCCCATGTCCCCTCGGATGTAGCGGTCTCCCGAGACGACTTCCAGCCAGTCGGCGTCACTGGTGAAGCGGAAGCTGCGGAAGAAGTTGTCCTTTTCCTGGGGCCCCAGGTCCGGGTGGAACACGGGCTCGACGGTGAACGTCACGGTGCGGGGCGCCAGGGGCGCTCCGCCGGGAGTCCGCCAGTAGGCCGCCTCGGCCCGGCCGTCGTCCTGGAATGGGCAATCGGTGCTGATCTTGTACCACAGGACATCGCGGGCCGAGTCACTGGCCGCCAGCTTGCGCAGGATCTTCCAGCTTCCAGGTACGTTGACCAGCCCGCCCCCCTGATCCAGCAGGGTCTGTCCCGGCACCGGCCTGGCGCCGGCGATCAGGGCTCGCTTGACCATGCCCCAGTGGATGTCCAGACCCTCGGCCTTGGCCGCGCCTACCAGGCAGGCCACCGCCCCGGTGGCCTCGGGAGAGGCCATGCTGGTCCCGTTGTAACGGGCCATGCCGTCGACGAACCCGGGCACGGTGCTCAGGGCCGAACCGGGAGCCACGACATCGGGCTTGTTGGTCTCGCCCCCGCGGCTGCTGAAGTTGAACAGGGTATCCTTGATCATCCCGGCGTTGTACAGGTCGCGGGCCGTGTCCCGGGACAGGTACGCGCCCACGCTGACGGCGCTCCAGGCGGTGGCCGGCAGGCCGATGCTGGAGATGCCCGGTCCCTCGTTGCCCGCCGAGGTGCAGACGTACAGGTGCGGGTGCTTGCTCATCAGGTCGTTGAGCCAGTTCCCCATGGCGTCGTCGCCCTCTTCCACCGCGATGATCCCGAAACTCATGTTGACCACCACGGGGATGCCGTAGCGCTCCTGGAAGTCGGCGGCGTACTGGTAGGCCTTCTTCATGCTGTCGGTGCGTGTGGCCCCGCCGGCCAGGCGGTTGTCGCCCAGCTTCAGGGACAGCAGGAAGGCTCCCGGCGCCCCGCCGTTCAGACCCTTCTGCCCCATGACATCGTGCCCGGCGGCGATGCCGGCGCAATGGGAACCGTGGCTGCCGTCGTCGAAGTGGAACTCCACCGTCGGTGACTGGGGAGCGCCCAGATAATCCTCGTTGGCCCGGACGTTGACCTCCCAGGCCATCAGCTCGCGGGAATCAGGGGCGTTGGGACTGGTCAGGGTGAAGATGTCGTGGTTGACATGGTAGTCCCGCAGCAGCTGCTCACCGCTCAGGTCTCCGTCCCCGTCGGTGTCCACGACCACCAGCCAGACCTGCTCGGAGAGGCGTTCGCGCGCCACCGTCGCCGCGGCGGTCTCGTTCAGGTTCTGCAGCAGCTCGTAACCCTTGCCCGTGCCGAGGATCTTTTCCACCTCGGTTCTCGGCGCGGCATAGACCAGGAAGCCGAAGCTGTCGTCGGTATCCCCGTCGTCGTTCAGATCGTTGACGTCGGCGTTGTTGATGAACTGGCTTTCCTCGATGGTCCCGATGTAGACGGGAAAACGCACGGGGTCATCCGTGCGCGGAGCAACGCCCAGGGACTCGACGCCGTGCAGGGCCAGGCCGTCCTCGGTCCTGAAGATCAGCCTTCCGCCGGCCGCGCTGCTGTCGATCTCGGCCACGGCGGTCTCCCAGTCGCCCTCGGTGCTGAAATCACGCACCTCGATGAGCTTGGTCAGTCCCGTAGTCGTGGTCTGCAGACCCGGCGCCAGGGCGTCGATGCCCGTGTCGAGGATCGCCACGGCCACGCCGCGGCCGTCGTATCCCGGATGTTCCCGCGCGAATTCCACCGTTCCGGTCTGCCGCGAGGGCAGGAAGTTCCAGTCCTTGGCCCCGACGGCGGGCCCGGGAACCTGGAAGAGCACGATCAGGGCCAGGATCATCGACAGGGCGGATACCGCCCGTGCAGAACATGAAAACCGACGCATGGGAAACCTCCGGGAAACGGGAATGTGGGCCTGAAATCCCACTAGGGATCGGGTTTTGGCATCGGGGGAGGGACAAACCATATTATAGGGGTCTGAAGGTCCCTGAACAAGATCCGGGACCGGCGTTCGCCGGCCTGCCGAATCCTGTCCTCACCCCGCTTTCATGAAGGAAGGCCTACCCATGAAGGATATCCAGAGCAAGGGCATGATGACCCGCATCATCCACGCCGGCAACCACGTCGACCCCGCCACCGGCGCCGTCGCCACCCCCATCTACCAGACTTCCACCTTCGCCTTCAAGGACGCCGACCACGGCGCGGCCTGCTTCGGAGGCGCCCCCGGCTACAAGTACACCCGCCTGGGCAACCCCACCACCGAGGCGCTGGAGGACAGCATCGCCACCCTGGAGCACGGCTGCGGCGCCCTGGGCGCGGCCTCGGGCATGGCGGCTGTGAACATGGTCTACCTGACCTTCCTGGGCCAGGGCGCCCACGCCGTGGCCACCGAGAGCCTCTACGGTCCCAGCCGCATGATCCTCGAGAGCGAATACCCCCGGTTCGGTGTGGAAAGCAGCTTCGTGGACAGTTCCGATCCGGCCAACGTGGCCGCGGCCATGAAGGACAACACCAAGCTGGTGTACGTGGAGACCCCCGCCAACCCGACCCTGATCCTGACGGACATCAAGGCCTGCGCCGAGATCGCCCACGAACGCGGAGCCATCCTCGCAGTGGACAACACCTTCGCTTCCCCGTATCTGCAGAATCCGTTGGAACTCGGGGCCGACATCGTCCTTCACAGCATGACCAAGTTCATCAACGGCCACACCGACGTGGTCGCGGGCATCGTGGTGGCGAAGGAGCCGGAGGTGCTCGCCCGTCTGCGCAAGGTTCACTATAATATGGGCGGGACCATGGATCCCCATCAGGCGTGGCTGGTCCTGCGCGGAGTCAAGAGCCTGGGGCTGCGCATGGAACGCGCCCAGGAGAACGCCCTGAAGCTGGCGACCTTCCTGGAGAAGCATCCCAAGGTCTCCTGGATCCGTTACCCCGGGCTGGAGAGCCATCCCCAGCACGAGCTCATGCGCAGGCAGATGCGCGGCGGCGGGGCGGTCTTCAGCTTCGGCGTCAAGGGCGGCATCGAGGCGGGCAAGACCGTGATCAACAACGTCCAGATTCCCGCCCTGGCGGTGAGCCTCGGCGGCATCGAGTCGTTGATCGAGCACCCGGCCAGCATGACCCACGCGGGGATCCCGCCCGAAGAACGTCTGGCCGCCCACATCAGCGACGACCTGGTGCGCATCGCCGTGGGTTGCGAGGCCTACGAGGATCTCGAGGCGGACCTGGCCCGCGTCCTGGACATGATCTGATAACGGCGGCCAAGCCCTGAAACGAGCATGATGTACCGGAACTGGATCGATTCAGCCAAGATCACCCGTGAGACCGGTCAGGATATGTGGGCGGTGGACTTCACCGCCCACCCCATGCTCGATCCGGGGTTCACCCGCCGACCGTCCCGCCTGCAGGCCCTGACCCGTCTGGCCTACCGGCGCATCCTCCAGGACGAGGACGCGTACCGCCACGAGCTGGCCCGTCTGTTCTATCCCGTGGACTCCCACCGGGCCGCCGAGGCCACCCTGGCCGAGCTGAAGCGCCGGGCGGCCGAATACCTGCTGGAAGCCGACGTCTACATCGCCTCGACCATCGATCTGCTGCCCCATGAATGCCGCGATCCCGTCATGCCCCAGGCCGTGGTCGCCACCGCAAGGGACATGCGGGACCTCATAGGCCTGTCCTTCTACGGCGACAGCGAAAGGGTGCGCTACGAGGCGCGACGCAAGCTGTACCTCGCCCAGATGCTCCTGCAGATCGACCATACGCGGGACATCCAGGACGGCCCGGCCCACATGAGCTACTTCGAGAACCTCCTGAACGAGGGCATCTGGAAATACACCAAGCAGATCCACGACATGAGCATCGGGTTCAGCCTGAGCGACGACGGGGACCACATCCGGTACTCCAGCCAACCCGGGCCGCACGATCAGCGCTGGCAGTTCCGCTCGACCTTCATCGAGAAGCCTGTGGGCCACCGCACCATCGCCCTGGACATCCTGTACTACAACTGCCGCTTCAAGCGTGCGGTCAATCCCATCTCCTTCGAGGTCGTGGACGGGCGGCACCAGGTCGTGGAGCAGTTGCGGTGGGGCGAGATGCGTCAGCAGACCAGCGGCTCGATCCTGTCCAAGATGATCCGCAAGGGCATCAACAATCCCCAGGAGATCGGGGACATCATCGGGGCCATGTTCATCGTCAACGACAACGACGCGCTGAACGAGCTGCTCGGACTGCTGGATTCGTGCATCGGCGCCCCGCTGGGCTGGCGCAACGTGACCGACACCTTGCTGGAACTGCCCGCCGGCAGATCCCTGAACTCCTACAGCAGCAAGCAGTACAAGGTCTTCAAGGGGGATGTGGACATCCTGTGCGGCGAGGAAAACCCGCCGTACCGCTACCCCGTGGAGATCCAGATCTACACCCTCGAGAGCTACCTGCGCACCGTCTGCGGTTGCCACGACGCCAACCACCTGGCCCTCAAGCTGCGGCAGTTCCTGTACGGACTCGTGCCGCGGATCTTCCCCCGGGAGATCTACGGCACGGAGTGGCTCAAGCCTTGGATGTGATTCAAGATTGCTATTCAGTCAGCCGCTGGATAAGGTGATTGGTCGATGAGTTGTTCGTTCTGGTACACTTGGAAGTCGAACGGGAAAGGGTAGGCTCCGCTACGCATGGTCAAAACGATGCGCCCCCGCTCGAACTCCCTCGTATAGACCGGATAATCGATGGTGACCCCACCCAGAGGTGCACCCAAGTTGTACTCGATCATCGGAATACCCGCTGATCGTTCCCCGGAATCGTCG
>CAYPVD010000039.1:0-17464 GCA_964414055.1 uncultured Fibrobacteraceae bacterium | reverse complement strand
ACCCGGTTGCTTACCAATAGTGCGCATCGCAAGCCATGCGAAAGCAGCGGCCTCGACCCAATCCGGGTCAAGTCCGAATTCTCCAGTCGAGGAAACGGCTATATCCGGCAGGTTGTTCTTCAGGCGCATCTCGGCAACTCTCGGCCCGGGGGAACGATTTCGATGGCCATCATACCCCTCGGAGCGGGTTGCGGCAATCGTTGCGTTAACCGTGCAGGGTGCTAGAATGCACTGCACGTGGATGTTGCAGCGGCCCGGCCGCTTTTTTCCTGCTGTCTATGCCATGAAGGAGCGAACGTCATGCAATGGAACCTGGCCAAGGCGTCTCTTGCGGATGTGCCTGCTGACCTGATCGTCTATCCCGTTTTCCAGCGCCGGGACGAGGCCGAGTTGGGGCCCCTGCTGAAGGATGCCGGCGGACCGCCAGCCGCACGCGGCGGTGGGCACGGACACCCCGACCTGGCCGGGATCATCCGCGGTGCGGGTTTCAAGGCCGCGCAGGGGTCGACCCTGCCGATCCACTGCAGCGGCGTGAAGGCCGGCTGGTTCCTTTTGGTGGGCCTGGGGAAGTCCGAAGAGGCGGGTTTGCAAGAGATCCGCAAGGCGGCGGCCGTGGCCGCCAAGAAGGCCCGCGTCATGGAGGCCCGGAAGGTCGCGCTGGTCGTGCCTGCGGCCGAGACCCTGGGTTTCGATGACGCGGCCATCGCCCGCTGCTGGTGCGAAGGAGCCGAGCTGGCGCTGTCGCCGGTGGGCGAGTTGAAGACGGGCCAGGACAAGTCCGTCGGCCCCCGGGCCTGGTCGCTGCTGGCGGCTGCAGGGCGCGGCAAGGCCCTGCGGTCGGGTCTGAGGGAGGCCGCGGCCATGACGGCGGGCTGCCTGTTCGCGCGCGAGCTCGTCAATCTTCCGCCCAACCTGCTGACGCCCGCGGCCCTGGCGGGCAAGGCCCGCGCCATGGCCCGCCGCGAGGGCCTGAAGTGCCGGGTGCTGGGCGTGCCCGAGCTGAAGAAGCTGAAGATGGGAGGCCTGCTGGGGGTGGGCCAGGGCAGCGCCCATCCGCCGCGCCTGATCGTCGTTGAGTACAAGGGCTCGCGCCGGGCGGGGGCGCCGAAGTTCGCCTTCGTGGGCAAGGGCGTGACCTTCGATTCCGGCGGCATCTCCCTGAAACCCGGGGCAGGCATGGACGAGATGAAGGCCGACATGGCCGGTGCCGCGGGCGTCCTGGGTGCGGCCTTGACCATCGCCCGGCTGAAACTGCCGGTGAACCTGCAGGTAGTCGTGCCGACGGCCGAGAACATGCCCGACGGCGGGGCCATCAAGCCGGCCGACGTGCTGACCATGGCCAGCGGCAAGACCGTCGAGGTGCTGAACACCGACGCCGAGGGCCGCCTGATCCTGGCCGACGGGCTGTGGTACGCCGGGCGCGGCAAGCCGGACTACCTCCTGGACATGGCCACCCTCACCGGCTCCTGCGTGGTGGCGTTGGGCAAGCATTTCGCCGGGATCATGGGCAACAGCGCCGAGCTGATGGAAACCCTCAAGCAGGCCGGCGGCGAGACCTTCGAGCGGGTCTGGCCGTTGCCCCTGGTGGACGAGCACAAGGAGATCATGAAGGGGACCTGGGGCGACCTGCAGAACATCGGCGGCGGCCGCGAGGGCGGAGCGCTGACGGCCGCGGCCTTCCTGTCGGCGTTCGTGGACGAACAGGTCGCCTGGACGCATCTGGACATCGCCGGGCCGTCCTACCTGGCCAAGGGAGACGCCGTCTGCCCCGCCGGGGGCACGGGTTTCGGCGCACGATTGCTGGCCCGGGCGGTGCAGATCCTTGCCGGCTGAGCAGGCGGCATCGTTGCCTGGAGGCGGCCGTCCCCTGGGCGGTCTGAACCGCCGCGCCCTGGCCGGGGTGATCACCTCCCTGGCCATGCCCGTGGTGCTGGCCAACCTGTCCCAGACCCTCATGGGGCTGGTGGACACGCTGATGGTGGGTCGGCTGGGGGCCGCACCCCTGGCGGCGGTGGGCATCGCCACCCTGCTGTTCTCGGCCCTGGCCATGACCCTCAAGCGGGCCGATGTGGCCGCCCAGATCATCACCGCCCACCGGGTGGGAGCCGGACGCGACGGCGAAGTCGGTGCGGTGCTGGCCACGGCGATTTCCCTGACGGGCCTGGCTGGGCTGATCCTCATGATCGCCGGCATGCTGTGGCCGGATTTTCTCATGCGCCTGGTCAGCACCGACGCGGACGTACGCGATCTGGGCGTGCAGTATCTGCGTTACCGCTACGCGGGGATGTTGCCGCTGCTGGTGTTCTTCATGACCAAGGCCACCACCGACGGCATCGGCTGGACCCGCGTGGGCATGACCGTGGGCATCGGCATGAACCTGGGCAATGTGCTGCTGAACTGGATCCTGATCTTCGGCAAGTTCCGCGTTCCCGCCATGGGCGTGGCCGGGGCGGCCCTGGCCAGCACGATCAGCGCCGCCGTGGCGGCCCTGGTCATGCTCGGCTACCTGCTGCGGCCGCGCATACGCCACCGCTTCCGGTTCTTTCGGCGGCACAACCTTCAGCCTCGTCTGGTGGGTTCGTTCGTCCGGCTGGGGTGGCCGCCTGCGGTCCAGTCCCTGGGGGCGATCCTGGCCCTGCTGGTCTTTTTCTTCATCCTGGGCAGGATCTCCACCCTCGCCGTCGCCACCGGCAACGTCGTGCTGCGCATCGCCGCCCTGTCGTTCATGCCCGGGGTGGGCGTGGGAGCGGCCCTGCAGATCCTGGTGGGTCAGTCCCTCGGACGCCGTGATGCGCATGGTGCGCGTCGGGCCGCCTGGTTCGGCACCCTGCTGGCGGTCCTGCTCATGGGCACCTGCGGGCTGGCGTTCCTGCTGGCGCCCGGTTTCCTGTTGCGGTTGTTTTCCGATAGCCGGGAGCTGATCGACGCCGGCCGGCCAGTGCTGCGCCTGACTGGCCTGGTGCAGGTCATCGATGCGGTGGGCCTGGCCCTGGCCGGAGCCTTGCGGGGAGCGGGGCGCACGCGTGTGGTCATGCTGGTGGACATCGGAGCCGGGTTTCTCCTCATGCCGCCTTTGACCTATCTTTTCGGCATTGTTCTCGGTGGAGGTCTGCTGGGCGCCTGGTGGGCGTTGCTGATCTGGTTCAGCCTGTACGCCATCGGCATGGTCTTTCTCTTTTCCCGCCTGCGCTGGCAGGAGGCGACACTGTGACGGAGGATATGTTCCAAGCGCATCATGACGGTCCGCGGGGAGATGTCCTGACGGTGCGGCAGCTGGGTGAGCGTATCCAGTCCGTCCTGAAGGCCTCGTTCCCGGGGACGGTATGGGTCCGCGGGGAGATCCAGCGCCTACCCGCCGATGCGGCCCGCCGCAAGCACGTCTATTTCGAACTGCACGAGACCGGCCAAAGCGGCGCCGCCGAGTACCAGATCCCCGTGGCCCTGATGGACTGGGACCGCCGCCGGTACGGTCTGGGACGATACCTGGACGGCACGGACCCCGACCTCCAACTGGCCAACCGGATCGAGGTCTGTCTGGAGGCGGAGGTCGATTTCTACCCGCCTTTCGGCAAGCTCAGCCTGAAGATCGTGGGGGTGGACAAGACCTTCTCCCTGGGCCGGCTGGAGGCGCTGCGGCGCGAGGTCATGGCCTTCCTGGCCGAGCGCGGGCTCCTGGAGAAACAGGCGCGCCTGTCGTTGCCCGAGCTGCCCCTGCGCATCGGGTTGATCACCTCGGCCGGCAGCGCGGCCGAGCGTGATTTCATGACCGGCATCCAGGCCGGCGGCAGGCCCTTCCGGGTCAGCCTGCGCGGGGCGAAGATGCAGGGTTCCCAGCTGCAGGGCGAGGTGATCCGTGCGTTGGGTGCGCATGTCCAGGACAGGGTTGACGTCATCGTGATCACCCGCGGCGGCGGCTCACGGGCGGACCTGAGCTGGTTCGACCAGCGCGATCTGGCGGTGGCCATCGCCGAGTGCCCGGTGCCCGTGATCACGGCCATCGGCCACGAGATCGACCGCAGCATCGCCGACCTGGTGGCCCACCACAGCTGCAAGACGCCCACGGCGGCGGCGGAGTACCTGGTTGACCGGGTCGAGGCCGCGGCCGATCGGGTGGAGGCGGCCGCCGATCGTGTGGTGGAGGTTTGCGGGCGGATCCTGAACGATGCCGCCGGACGTATCGCCGTGGAACGCGACCTGGTCTGGGCGGCCGAACGCCGCCTGGAGGCTGGCCGCCGGCAGACCCGCCGGTTGGCCGCCCTGTTGCAACGGCGAGTGACGTCCGGCCTGGCCTCCATGTCGGTGCGGACCGATAGGATGCAGAACCGGCTGGCTGCCCATGCGGGGGCGGCCGTGGCCACGGCCCGGTCGCGGTGCGGGGCGCTGGCCGCCGGCCTGGGCACAGCACCCGGACGTTGCCTGCACCGGCAGGACGAACGCCGCCGCGACCTGGAGATCAGGTTCCGGCGAGGCGTCGACGACCTGTTGGAGAAGAAGACCGCCTGGTTGCAGCAGGCGGAGATGCAGGTCAGGTTGCAGGATCCCGTGCGGCTGCTGGCTCGCGGCTATACCATGACCCTGAACGAACAGGGTAGGCCCGTGGGACGGGCCTCGGATCTGGCCGCAGGCCAGAAGATCACCACCAGGTTCAGCGATGGCGAGGTGCCGAGCATCGTCCAGCCGACGACCGCCACGGCGGCCGCCGGCGGTCAACCAACGAAGGGAAGCAAGCGTGAGTCCGGAAAAAAAACCGATCCCGCCCAAAAAACTCTCTTTCGGTGAGGCGGTCAGCGAGGTGGAGGAGATCCTGGCCCGGCTCGAGGACGACGAGGTGGACATCGACCGGCTTGGCAAGGAGGTGGCCCGGGCCGTGGCCCTGCTGCAGGTCTGCCGGGAGAAACTGAACAGGACCGAGAACGAGGTGCGCGATCTCGTAGCCGGGTTGCAGACCGGGGGCGGGGACGAGGCCGGCAAGGACGGCGAGAAGGCGGCGCCGTAAACCATGACGCCCCTGATCCATGTGCGGGATTTGACCCGGGATTACCGCCTGATAAGGAAACGCGAAGGTGTGGGGGGCGGTTTTCGCGACCTGCTGCGCCCGCGGCACCATGTGCTGCGCGCCGTGGACAGCGTTTCTTTCGACATCGCCGCCGGGGAGATGGTGGGTTACATCGGCGCCAACGGCGCCGGCAAGTCCACGACCATCAAGATGCTCACGGGAATCCTGACCCCCACGTCCGGGTCCGCTTCGGTCGGGGGACTCGTGCCCTGGCGCGACCGGCTGCAGTACACGCGGCACATCGGGGTGGTGTTCGGTCAGCGCACCCAGCTGTGGTGGGACCTGGCGGTCGTCGAATCCTACCGGCTGCTCAAGAAGATCTACGAGGTGCCGGACAAGGTCTACGACGCACAGATGAAGGTCTTCGACGATCTGCTGGGGATCGGCGAGTTCCTGCACCAGCCCGTGCGGAAGCTCTCCCTGGGGCAGCGCATGCGCTGCGACCTGGCGGCGGCTCTGCTGCACCAGCCGCGAATCCTGTTCCTGGACGAGCCGACCATCGGTCTGGATGTGGTGGCCAAGGAGAACGTACGCGAATTCCTGCGCGAGATCAGGGACCTTCAGGGTGTGACCGTGATCCTGACCACCCACGACCTCAACGACATCCAGCAGCTGTGCCGTCGGGTCATCATCATCGACAAGGGGAAGGTGCATTTCGACGGCCTGTTGGAGGATCTGCGTTCCCGGCTGGGTCGGCGCGTGCGGTTGGACCTGGAACTGCGCGAAGCGGTGGCCAGCGAGGATCTGGCCCGGATCACGACCGGGTTGCCGGTCAGTTGGCGGCCCAATACAGGGAAGCACCAGGTGGCCGAATTTCGCCGCGCTGAGATCTCCGGCGCCGAGGTGATCAAGCGGGTGGTCAACGCCTGCCCGGTCTCGGACCTGCATCTGGCCGAACCGGACATCGAGGAGATCGTGCGGGACATCTACCGCGCCGCCGACGGGGAGGACGCCTGATGGCCGCCGATGCCGTCACACCCGTGGGCGGGGAGACCGCCGCGGTCGGTACCGCCGAGCGCCTGCTGCCCTGGGGCCGCAGCCCGGCCGCCACCCTGGGTCTGTACGCTTCGTTCGTGCGGTTGTCGTTCCTGAAGTTCCTGGCCTACCGTCTGCGCTACTACACCGGCGTGATCAGCTACACGATCTTCATATCCGGCCACTACTACATCTACTCGGCCCTGTTCGCGAGCCGGGCTCCCGGTCCCGGGGGGGAGGTCGTCATCGGCGGGCTGCACCTGCCCCAGATGATCACCTACGTGGCGGTGTCCTGGATCGGACGCAGCTTCTACTTCAACAACATCGCGCGCGAGTTGAGCCGCATGGTCGTCGAGGGGGAGATCGCCGTCCAACTCATCAAGCCCTTCCATCTGCAGACGGTGATGCTGAGCGAGGCCGTCGGCGAGTCGTGTTTCCGCCTGATGATGTTCACCCTGCCCATCGTGGTGGTGATCGTGCCCCTGTTCCACCTGCAGGGGCCGGACGATCCGGCCCTGTACGTCTGGACCTTCCTGAGCTTCTGGCTGGCCCTGGTGATCTACAGCCAGTGGAATTTCCTGATCGGCTGCCTGGCCTTCCATCTCAAGAACATCCAGGGCGTGCTGCGGGCCCAGATGGTGAGCATGGATTTCCTGACCGGCGTGCTGGTGCCTTTCACCCTGTTTCCGGACTGGTTCCAGACGGTCGTGCAATGGCTTCCTTTCCAGGGCATCAGCTACATTCCGGTGATGATCTTCCTGGGTCAGCGCCCCGGTCGGCAGCTGTATCAGGCCCTGGGACTGCAACTGCTGTGGGCGGTCGGCCTGTTCATCCTGGCCAGGCTGGTGTTCCGTTTCTCGGTGCGCCGGGTCATTGCGCAGGGGGGCTAGATCGTGACTTCGAAGGATTTGCTGCCTCGCAACAGGACAAGAACCGGCTGGTCGTCATTTGCTTGGCAGGTGGGCATTTATGCGGCATACTTCGCGCAGTTCATGAAGTCGCGGTTGGCGTACCGCATGGATTTCCTCATCGACACCCTCGCGGTATCTTTCAGCATCCTGATCCAGATGGCCGTGCTGACGACCCTGTTCAGCAAGGTCAAGGCCCTGGAGGGCTGGAGCTTTCCCCAGGTGCTTTTCATCTATGGATTTTCCCTGGTGCCGCTGGGGTTGTTCAACCTGATCAGCGTCAACCTGTACCGGTTCAGCGACCAGTACATCATCCAGGGCAAGATGGACCGGGTGCTGCTGCGGCCCGTCGGCACCCTGACCCAGGTTCTCTGCGAGTCCTTCAACGTCTCCGGGCTCAACGAGATCCTGTTGGGCACGGGCGTGATGATCTACGCCGGGCGGGAACTGGGTCTGCAACCCGGTGTTGGACATCTCCTGGGGCTGTTGGTCCTGGCGCCCGCGGCGGCCCTGGTCTACGCGGGGGTGTTCCTGGCCATCACCTCGGTGGCGTTCTGGTACGAGGACCGCATGGGGCTGGCACCGCCGGTGTACAACCTGATCCGGTTCAGCCGCTATCCCATCACGATCTACAGCATGCCCGTCAGGGTGTTCCTGACCTTCGTGCTGCCGTTCGGCTGGGTCGCCTTCTACCCCGCCACCTGGTTCCTGGGCAGCCCCGGTTTTTCCCGGGTGGCCCTGCTGACTCCGGTGGTGGGCCTGATCGTGTTTTCCGGTGCCGTGCTGATCTGGAAGCGCGGCCTGACCCGTTATGCGAGCACAGGCAGTTGAGGTGGCGGAGCATCCCTTCGCCGAACGAAAAGGAACGACGGATGAGAAAATCAGCCCTGGTCCCTGTCGGCCTGATGATCTGCGCAGCGGCGCTGGCCCTGGCAACCCAGGCTGTGGCCACGACCTGGTGCGGCGAGAACGGCCTGATCCGTTTCTCGTTCACGGCCGGGGATTCCCTGGTTCCGGTTCTCGAAAGCGGACCGGCTGACGGTGGGGTGACGAGGATCGACCTGTACGCCTGGTTGACCGACGTCGACCGCGTGAAGCACGAGGGGGAGGCCCTGACGGCCCTGGGAGCCTACGAGCTGAGCCTCGACATCAACGGTGCCGAGGCCTACATCCTCAAGCAGGAGCTGCCCGCCGAGGGTTTCAACGTGGGGAAGGCCCAGGGCACAATCGCCTACGGCCTGTCCAGCGGCCTGAGCCTCTCGAGTGGCCGGGCGATGCTGGCCCACTGGCAGATCATGTTCCAGGGTCGGCCCGAGAACGTGCGCTTCGGGCTGGATCCGCAGGGGTTGCAGTCCTGCGCCAAGACCGAGGGCTGTCCCGAGGCCGGGGCCCAGGCGCTCTACGTGGGCTCGGCCTCCAGCAACCAGCTGAACATGATGTTCGGGGCCGGATACGTGCCGGCCTGGCTCAACCCGCAGGGCGAGCCCGACCTGACGCCCGTACGGGGCGACAGCCCCTGGCAGAAGGTGGGCGTGTTCGAGCCCCGGTAAACGGGTTCAGGGTGCCGGGGCGCACAGCTCCACCAGCACGCCGCCGCAGTCCCTGGGGTGCAGGAACACGATCTGTTTGCCGTGGGCTCCTGAGCGGGGAGTCTCGTCCAGCAGCCGGATGCCGGCCTGGCGGCAGCGGTCCATGGCGGCCTCGATATCCTCGACCGCGACCGCCACATGGTGCAGCCCAGGACCCCGCTTGGCGATGAAGGCGGCGATGTTGCCATCCTGTCCCAGGGGCGCCAGCAGTTCGAGGTGTCCGCGACCGCCGGTGCGGTCGAGCTTCAGGAAGGCTACCTGGACGTGCTCGGAGGGGACTTCCTCCACCTGTTCCAGCTCGAGTCCCAGCAGGTCCCGGTACAGGGCCAGCCCGGTCTCCAGATCAGTCACCGCGAGGCCGATGTGGTCGATGGCGCCGGCCAGCTCCGGCGGCAGGGAGGGGTTGACGGGATGGATCATGCCATTACTCCTTGTGCGGTGTGAAACGATGGTCGCGGGTCCAATATAGGACCGGCGCGTCCGGCCGTCAGTTTTTCCTTCCGCCCGGCCCCTGCTGCCCATAGGGTGGTGCGGAAAAGGTACACCCCCAACGGCAGGAGACGGGACCATGGATCCACGCATCACCCAACTGGCCGAACAGCTGATCACCTACAGCGTCAAGCTGCAGCCGGGCGAGAAGATCTACATCGAGATCAAGGGGCTCGAGGCCATGGAACTGGGCCGCGAGCTGGTGCGCACGGCCACCGTCCACGGCGGCGTTCCCTTCTGGTACTACAACGACGAGACCCTGAGCCGCGGTTTCATCAAGAATGCCGGCCAGGAACAGTTCGCCGCCTGGGGCGATTTCCACCGTCCCATCATGGAGGCCGTGGATGCCTACATCGCCGTGCGCGGCAGCACCAACCCCTTCGACCTGGCCGACGTGGACGCCGAGCGCATGAAGTGGCACGACGAGGCCTACTGGGGCAAGGTCCACCTGCCGGTGCGCCTGAAGAAGAAGTGGTGCGTGCTACGCTATCCCAACCCAGCCATGGCCATGGCCGCCGAGCGGGCCACCGAGGAGTTCGCCGACTTCTACTTCCGGGTCTGCACCATGGACTACGCGCGCATGAGCAGGGCCATGGACCCGCTGGCGGCCCTCATCGATCGCACCGACAGGGTGCGCATCACCGGTCCGGGCACCGATCTTTCCTTCTCCATCAAGGGCCTGCCCGCGGTCAAGTGCGACGGCGGCCGCAACATCCCCGACGGGGAGGTCTACACCGCCCCGGTGCGCGACAGCGTCAACGGGGTGATCCAGTACAACACCAAGACCCGTCAGGGAGGGGTGGTGCTGGACCGCATCCGCTTCGAGATCAAGGATGGCCGCATCGTCGAGGCCGATTGCGAGGGCGATCGGGACAAGCTCATGGCGGCCCTGGACATCGACGAGGGGGCCCGCTATTTCGGCGAGTTCGCCCTGGGGGTCAATCCCTACATCACCGAACCCATGCTCGACACCCTCTTCGACGAGAAGATCGCCGGCAGCTTCCACCTGACCCCGGGCAACGCCTACGAGGCCGCCGACAACGGCAACAAGAGCGCCCAGCACTGGGACATCGTGCTGATCCAGACGCCCGAGTGGGGCGGGGGGGAGATCTGGTTCGACGATGTGCTGATCCGCAAGGACGGGCTGTTCGTGTTGCCCGATCTGGAGGGGCTCAACCCCGAGAACCTGAAATAACAGGGGTGTATTGATGGGGATGAAATCGTACCTGGTGCTGGCCTGCATCCTGGGGTTGCTGGCGGGAACGGCGTCTGCCCAGGAACCTGATCTGCAGTTGCGCCCCTGGGGATTCGGCTGGGACGGCAACCCGACCCTGCGCCGTCAGCTGGGCCGCTGGCAACTGGCCGTGACCGCCGGGCCCGATGATGAACTGCGAGACGAGGAGAACTACAGCTTCGGCCCCGGTCTGCCCGACTCCCTGCAGGGAACCCTTACCGATAGCAGCCACCGAAAAAACGAATCCGGAAACGTGCGGTTGGATATCCTGCGGGAGATCGATCGTCAGGACAACATCGTCTTTTTTGGCCAGATGGGTTGTTTGTACCAGTGGTGCGACGGCGAATATCGGACCTCCTACTTCTATTCCCATGACCTGGCCTATCGCGAGACCAAGGAGTCCTTCTTCTGGGACCGGTGGACTCTGCGCCTAGGGGGACGGGTCGCCTGGTATCCGGTGCCCTTCGTCAGCCTGGAAGCCGATTTCGGTGTGGCGTACAAATGGTATCATCAGGATAAGGTTAGGTCGGTCAAGGATCCTGACGAGACCGAGTGGGATGTGGATCACACGGATACGACGAGCCAGAATTTCGACAGTTTCGGGTTTTATGATCTGACTTCCGGGTTGAACCTGGTGGTCTGGTTCTAACCTATTCCTTGTGCCTCTGAAATTGTGTCTGCCCTTACATTGCCATGACCGAGTCCATACCTTAACCTTTGTAACCTGCTGTCAAATGGACAGTTGTCTGAATCGTCCTGATTTCGGCAACCTCGGCATTCCGGCCCGTCCGCCCTTCATGGCTCCTGGGATTCCATGACGCCATTTGATAGCAGGTTACAAAGGTGAAGGCGTGCGTTCGTCATCCAGTATAGTAGAACGGACACAATTTCAGAGGCACAAGGTATTTGATTGCAGGGCAAGGAAATACCGTCCTCATGGTAGGGCGGTATTTTTTACCGAAAAACCTGTCAAAAATTTGACATTCATTCATTCCTGACCATCTTACGCCTAGGCGAATACGAAAGGAGCCGCAGAGGCGGCCCCGGACAGGAGGGCAACTGTGGACAAGAGCCGGATCGAGGACCTGCGACGCCGCAAGGCGCACCTATACCAGGGCGGCGGCACCGAACGCATCGCCAAGCAGCACGCCGCCGGCAAGCGGACCGCCCGTGAGCGCTTGGCCCAGCTTTTCGATCCCGACACCTTCCAGGAGACCCACCTGTTCATGAAGCACCGCTGCGTGGACTTCGGTCTGCAGGGCAAGGAGCTGCCGGGCGAGGGCGTGGTGACCGGCGTGGGGCTGGTGGATGGTCGGCCGGTGTATGCCGCCAGCCAGGATTTCACCGTGGCCGGCGGAACGGTCGGCGAGGCCACGGCGCGCAAGATCAGCCGCCTGCAGGACGACGCCATGAAGACGGGTGATCCCGTCATCTTCATCAACGATTCGGGCGGGGCGCGCATCCAGGAGGGAGTGGGAGCCCTGGCCGGCTACGGGGACATCTTCTACCGCAACATCCGCGCCTCGGGCGTAGTGCCCCAGGTTTCCATCATCAGCGGACCGTGCGCCGGCGGGGCGGCCTACTCGCCGGCCCTGACCGACTTCATCATCCAGGTGCGGCGCGAGGGCCAGATGTACATCACAGGACCCAGCGTCATCAAGCAGGTCACAGGCGAGGACGTCACCGCCGAGCAGCTTGGCGGCGTCGAGAGCCACAGCCAGTACTCGGGGGTTGTGCACTTCGTGGCCGACAGCGGCAACGAAGGCATCGCCATCGCCCGCCGCCTGCTGGGTTACCTGCCCAGCAACAACACCGACGACCCCCCCTTCGTCGAGTGGCTGCACGAGGACGAAGTGGCGCCCGACGAGGCCCTTGATGACGTGGTGCCCGACAATGCGCGCGAGGCCTACGACATGCACGCGGTCATCACGCGGGTTGTCGACCGCGGCGACTTCATGGAGGTGCAGGAGCATTTCGCCCCCAACCTGATCATCGGTTTCGGCCGCCTGGAGGGCTCGACGGTGGGCGTTGTCGCCAACAACCCCGCCTGCAAGGCAGGAGTGCTGGACATCGACTCATCCTGCAAGGGCGCGCGCTTCATCCGCTTCTGCAACGCCTTCAACATCCCCCTGGTGACCTTCGTGGACGTGCCGGGGTTCATGCCGGGGGTGCAGCAGGAGTACGGCGGGATCATCCGCCACGGGGCCAAGATGCTGTTCGCCTACGGGGCGGCCACGGTGCCCAAGGTTACCGTCGTGCTGCGCAAGGCCTACGGCGGGGCCTATCTGGCCATGTGCGCCGGCAGCATGGGCGCCGACCGGGTGGCCGCCTGGCCCACGGCCGAGATCGCGGTCATGGGGGCCGAGGGGGCGGTGGGTGTCTTATACAGGCGGGAGTTGAAGACCGCCGAGGACCCGCAGGCGTTCCTGCAGGCCAGGATCGCCGAGTACCGGGAGCGATTCTCCAGTCCCTACGAGGCCGCCGGTCGGGGCATGGTGGACGACATCATCGAGCCGTCAGAGACGCGCAGTTACATCGCCATGGCTCTGGAAGTTCTCAAGTCCAAGCGCGAGTTGAGGCCGGCGAAAAAGCACGGTCTCATTCCGCTGTAGGAGGCGGCCATGCCGGGACGCATCAGCAGCGAGATGGCGGCCCTTTCCTGGGCGGGAATCCTCATCGTGTTCGGGGTCCTGGCCGTGATCGCCACGGCCGTGGGTCTGCTGAAGAAACTGGACGACAGGTGGCAGGCCGCCGAGGCCAGGACCGAAGCGCAGGCTCCGGACCGGACCCAGGATATCGATGAGACCACCCTCGTGCTGCTGGCATCGGCCTGCGCGGTGGCGGTGGGCGGAAGGTTCCGGGTACGCCGCATCCGTCGCCTGCTCTCGCCACGTACGCGGCGTACGCCGTGGTCGGCCCAGGGCCGACTCATCCTCATGGGTTCGCATGCACCCCGTCGGCAGCAGGATCCTCGCTGACGGGGACTGGACGCGGGCTTGGCGCCCGCACCATCGTGAAGGACAAGGTCATGAAGCTGAAGATCACCGTGCACGGAGTGGCCTACGAGGTGGATGTCGAGGTGCTCGACGCCAAGGACGAGATGCAGGGGACGGCCTCCTCGCCCCTGCCGATGGTCCCCGGCGGACCCGCTGTTCCGGTGTCGCCGCCGACCGCGCCGCCGACCGCGACACCTGCGGTGGATGCTGCTCCCCGGCCCGTCAACCCGCCCGCGGCGGGCGACGGCGGCGTGACGTCTCCCCTGGCCGGCACCGTACTGGAGGTCAAGTGCAAGCCGGGCGACCAGGTGGCCCAGGGCCAGGCCCTGCTGGTCATCGAGGCCATGAAGATGGAGACCACCATCGCCGCGCCGGTGGCCGGGAAGGTCAAGGCCGTGTCCGTGGCCGCGGGAGACGCCGTGCGCGAGAGCCAGACCCTCGTGGAATTCGAGTAGCGCCATGGACGTGCTGGGAAGCTTTCTGCAGGTGGGGATCCTGGGCAACTTCGCCTGGGGCAATCTCATCATGCTGGCCATAGGTTGCGTGTTCATCTATCTGGGCATCGCCCGCGACTACGAACCCCTGCTGCTGGTGCCCATCGGCTTCGGCATGCTGGTGGGCAACATCCCCCTGGCCGACGGCATGAACGTCGGCATCTACGAATCCGGCAGCGTGCTCAACGTGCTCTACGCGGGGGTGACCCAGGGCTGGTATCCCTCGCTGATCTTCCTGGGCATCGGCGCCATGACGGATTTCTCGGCCATGCTGAGCAACCCACGCCTGATCCTCCTGGGGGCGGCCGCGCAGGCCGGCATCTTCCTGACCTTCGCCGGATCCCTGCTGCTGGGTTTTCCGGCCAGTGACGCGGCGGCCATCGGCATTATCGGCGGCGCGGACGGACCCACGGCCATCTTCCTGGCCGGCCGCCTGGCACCGCACCTGCTGGGGGCCATCGCAGTGGCCGCCTACAGCTACATGGCCCTGGTGCCGGTGATCCAGCCGCCCATCATCAAACTGCTGACCACGCGACAGGAACGTTTGATCCGCATGCAGCCCTCGCGGCCGGTCAGTCGGCGCATTCGCATCATCTTCCCGATCGTGGCGTTCATCCTGTGCGCGGGCATCGCGCCGGGGGCCATCAGCCTGCTGGGCTTCCTGTTCTTCGGCAACCTGCTCAAGGAGAGCGGCGTGACCGAGCGCCTGGCCAAGACCGCGCGCAACGCCCTGATCGACACGGTGACCATCCTGCTGGGCCTGTGCGTGGGCGCCTCCACGGACGCCAGCCGCTTCCTGACTCCGGCCTCGGTGAAGATCGCCGCTCTCGGCGCGGTCTCCTTCTGCGTGGCCACGGCGGCCGGCGTGTTGTTCGCCAAGCTGATGAACCTGTTCTGCCGCGACAAGATCAACCCCATCATCGGTGCGGCCGGGGTCTCGGCCGTGCCCGACAGCGCACGGGTCTGCCAGATGGTCGGAGCCAAGGAGGATCCCCAGAACTTCCTGATCATGCACGCCATGGCGCCCAACGTGGCCGGGGTCATCGGCTCGGCCGTGGCCGCCGGGGTGTTCCTTTCGCACTTCGTGCTGAAGCCGTGACTGAAGACAGTCACGGCTTCGGTCGTGCCGCAGGTATCAGTCGCCCGGTGCAGGGGCGGTGGTGGCCGTGCTGTCGGCCAGCAGGGCGTCCAGGTCATCCACGCCGAACTTCCGGGCCAGCTGGAAGATCGTGCCCAGGTTCAGGTCCCCGGCCACGTTGACGAAGAGGACCTCCTCGGTCGGATCGAGGACCACCACCATCAGGCCCACCATCTTTCCGTCGACGCTCTTGGTGCTGACGGTCACTGATTCCTCATCGTCCTTGATGTACATCAGGCGGCTCCAGTGGTCGTCCTCGAGCTTCTTCATGACCTTGTTCACGGCCTTCTCGGCCCGGGGAAGATCCTGCTCGGAAAGGGAGAAGGCCTTGACCCGCACCGAGTGGATCATGGCCAGGGCCTGGGCGAGGGAGTCGTCGCCGTCCTGTTCGGCCTCCAGGGCCAGGCTCTGCAGGACCCCGCTCAGGTCGATGTCCTGCACCTCCTCGGCGTGGTCGGGGATGGTGATCCAGTCCAGGTCGATGCAGCCGGGTTCCTGGTCGGCCATCACGGCCGCAGGCAGCAGAAGGGCGGCGCCCAGCAGGGCGAGTATCAGGATACGGGGTTTCATGAGTTTCCTTTCGCTGTTCGGTGGAGGGCTCTGGTCAGGGAACGGGAGATGGTCCCGGGAATGCGCCGACCGAGCACATCGGCCAACGCCCGGTGGCTCGAACGGTCCAGGATGCGGTCGGTCACGGCCAGGGTCCAGACCAGCTGGCGCCGGGCCGAGGCGATCTCGGCGGGGGAGTAGGATGTGCCCACGGCCACAGTTCGGGGCGGCGCCGACGGTCGCCGACCGAGAGGGCCATGCCACGGATTCCATACTGCCAGGACGAGAACGGCGGCCAGGCCGGTGATCGATGCGCGCAGGAAGAGTCGGCGTCTTCGCCTCCGGGCGTCATCGGCGGCGCAGGCTCGTGCCACGCGGGAGGCGAAGTCCGGGGGAGCCTTCACCCCGCGCAGGGGTTTCAGGGCGGTGCGGAGTTTCTCGTCCGAGATCTGGTCGGTGTGTCGGGGATTCATGTTCCGGTCTCCAGGGTCTGGCCCGCCACGGCGGCGCCGGATTGCAGGGCCTCGCGCAATACCTTGCGGGCGCGGTGCAGGGCGGTCTTGACGGCCGGCAGGCTCATGCCCAGCAGCTCGGCGATCTCGGCCAGCTTCATGTCCTGGCAATAATGCAGGATCACCAGGGAGCGGGTCCTGGCCGGCAGGCGGTCCAGGGCGGCGGCCAGGGGCGCGGGCAGGGGATCGCCGGCAGGGTCGTCGGCAGGTACGGAAAGTCGTTCCACGGCCTCGGGATCCGGCTGGCCCAGCCGCTTCAGGGCGAGGTTGCGGCGTCGCAGATGATCCAGGCAGAGGTTGTGGGTGACGCGGTAGAGCCACGGCGCCAGGCGTTCCCCGGGCACCCGATCTCCCTTGCGCCACAGCCGCACGAAGGCTTCCTGGGCCACATCGGCCGCGTCGTCCCGGTCGCGCAGCATGCCCAGGGCCAGGGCGTAGACCCTGTCCTGGTGGGCGGCGACGGTGGCGGTGAAGTTTTCGTGCGAGGTGTTCATGCCACCTTAAACGCAGGCGGCGGTGGAATGGTTACACGGCGGTGGAAAATCCCGGTCAGGCCTCTTCCGGTTCGATGACCACGAGACGGTCGCCGGGGTTGACGGCCTGGCCCGCGGTCACGGGAATCTCACTGACCACGCCCGAGATCCCGGCGGCCAGCTCGTTCTGCATCTTCATGGCTTCGACGACGATGACCGGCTGGCCCCGTTCCACCTTCTGGCCCACTTCGGCCCTGATCTCGACCACTAGGCCCGGGATGTCCGCGACCAGGACGCCGCCGCCGTCATGGTGCTCGATATCCGCCAGGGCCAGGGCACGCAGCTCATCGAGGGCCGTCATCTGGACGGGCCGTCCGGCCAGGGTGGCGGCCACCGAACCCTTGCCGTCCAGGGCCGTCAGATAGACCAGGTATTGACGATTGTCCTGGCGAAGGGACCAGGCGCGGCCGTTCAGGACCGGACGTGCGTCCACGGGACCGCCGGTGTCGTCGGCAAGCTGGATCTCCACACGGCCGTCCTCGGTGGCGATCTCCGCGGTCATCTCCTGACCGTCCAGGTTGAGGATGTAGCGTTTCGTCAGGCGCAAGGCTGTCTCCTGTTCTAGATATTGCGGGTCATGGCCCGCAGGGCGGTCAGATGCCAATTGGCGGGCTCTTCCTGCGTGGCTGCTGCGGTCGGTTGTCCGTTGCCGCGGCGGCGGTCCTCGTTCAACACCGCGGCCCTGAGCAGGGCCGCGCGCGCTCCGTCGTCCAGTTCGGGCAGCCAGGCATCGGGCGTGAAGTGGTCGGCCACGAAGTGGGTGGTGTAGGTCCCGTCCATGAACGACGGCTGGTTGACGGCCCACAGGTGGAAGGGCAGGTTGTGTGTGATGCCGTGCACGACGCTCTCGCCCAGGACCCGCCGCGCACGGGCCAGGGCCAGCTCGCGCGTTTCGGCCCAGACGATGAGCTTGGCCAGCATGGGGTCGTAGTGGATGGGCACGTCGAACCCCTCGTAGACGCCGGTGTCCAGGCGGACTCGCGGACCACCG
>CAYPVD010000038.1:0-17649 GCA_964414055.1 uncultured Fibrobacteraceae bacterium | reverse complement strand
AGGTTGATGCCGCCGATGGTGGGTTCGAGCAGCTGACACGTGCGGATGATCTCCTCGGGATCCTCGGTGTCCAGCTCGATGTCGAACACGTCGATCTGACCAAAGCGCTTGAACAGAACGCCCTTGCCCTCCATGACCGGCTTACCGGCCAGGGCGCCGATGTTGCCCAGGCCCAGAACGGCCGTACCGTTGGACACCACGGCCACCAGGTTGCCCCTGTTGGTGAAGCGGTAGGCGGCCGAGGGATCGTCGGCGATGACCAGACAGGGCACGGCGACGCCCGGAGTGTAAGCCAGGGACAGGTCCCGTGAGGTCAGACAAGGTTTGGTGGGTACGACTTCAGTCTTTCCCGGGCGCCCCTGCTCGTGATATTCGAGAGCGTCCTGATCCTGGATGGCCATGACTTGCGTCCTTTCGTCAGGTTACCAACCATAAATCCGGAATTTGTTAGCGGAACAACAATCATGCACGGATTGGTCGGTGTAAAGCGGCAAGGGCACGAATTTTCATGCTCCCGGACTCGGGGCCGGCGTGGTTTTCCTTGTGTGAAAATCGATAACCCCTTAGAATCCCTTGCCGACGCTTGATTATCTTACCGTACCGGGAGGAGAAGACCATGTCCATGACCCGACGGACGAGCCTGATGGTGATCCTGATGCTGGCGGCCATGCCGACGATTGTGCTGGGAATCACGGAAAAGAAGACGGGCACCGAATATCCCGATCAGGTCACGGTAACGGTGGGAGACCAGGAAGTCACCCTGGACGCCACTGGTGTGGGGCTGCGGGAAAAGACCTTCCTGAAGGTGGATGTCTATACCATCGTTTCCTACGTCGCTTCCGGCGCCGATCTGGAAGGGGATGACCTGGGTCTGGCCCTATGCAGGCTCCAGCAGCCCAAGCGTCTGCAGATGGATTTACGACGGAGCTTCAGCCGCGAGAAGCTGATCCATGCCTTCGTCGAGGTCATCGAGAAGAACTACGAGGACCTCTCGGGTATCGCCGATGACCTGCAGATCTTCAAGGGGTATTTCACCAGGGACGCCCGGGACGGCGACGTCATCATCTTCGATTACGAGCCGGGTATGGGCCTGACGACGACCCTGAACGGGGAAGTCAAGGGTGTGATCCGCAACCCGGACTTCGCCGAGGCCCTGTGGTCGGTCTGGTTCGGCAAGAAACCGGCCAACAACGGTCTCAAGCGCGACCTGCTGGCTGCGCTGGGTTCCTGAACGGCCATGTAAAAGGATAATCCGGTCGTGAAATCATGGATGATTTCCCTGCTTGCGGCAATCATGGTCCTGGGTGTTTCCGGGGCCGGGGGGCAGGATGGGGAGCGGGGCGACGGCCGGATCGTCAAGGTGGGGGTCTTCCCCGTCGATCCCATCGTGTCGGTGACCCCCGGGCATGAGCCCCGGGGGTTTTACGTGGATCTCGTCAAAGAGGTCGCGCGCCGGGAACACTGGCGCCTGGTGTACGTGCCGGGGACCTGGAACGAGGGCCTGGAGCGTCTCGAGGCCGGGCGCATCGACCTGATGACCGGCGTGGCGCGGGTCCCCGCACGGCTGGACCGCATGCGGTTCGGCTCGCAAACGGTCCTGACGGTGTGGGGCCAGGTTTTTTCGAGACCGGATAACCAGCCCCACACCATCCTGGACCTCCAGGGCAAGCTGGTGGCGGTGGCCGTAGGCGACATCAACGGGATCAACTTCAGGGAGAATGCGCGCAAGTTCGGTGTCTTCTGCCGCTTCAGGGAAGTCCCTACCCACGAGGATATCTTCAGGCTGATCCATGATGGGGCTGTGGACGCGGGGGTGGGGCCCAACGTTTACGGCGTGGCCCATGCCTCGGATTTCGAGGTCGTCGGGACGGCCATCATCTTCAACCCCCTCGAATCCTGTTTCGCTTCCCCCCGGAACAGCGACGGTTCGCTGCTGCAGACCATCGACGAGTACCTGGCCCGCTGGAAGGGCGACAAGAATTCCGTCTACCATCGCAGCCTGGATAATTGGCTCGGCAACCGCGGCCGGGAGCAGGCGGCCGTTCCCCGCTGGATCTACTGGACCGGGGGTGCCGCCGTCCTGCTGGCGCTGATCATGTTCCTGTGGAACCGGACCCTGAACCGCAGAATCCGGTCCCGGACCCGGGAGCTGCAGGCCAGCGAGGCCAAGCAGCGCGCCATCTTCGACCAGTCCTTCCAGTTCATCGGTCTGCTCGACCCGGAGGGCACGTTGCTGGATGTGAACCAGACCGCGCTGGAGTTCATCGGCGCGCCCAAGGAGGAAGTCGTCGGCAAGCCCTTCTGGGAGGCGCCCTGGTGGTCCCATTCCGCCGAGGCTCAGGAGGAACTGCGACGCGGCATCCGCGTCGCCGCCGCCGGGGGGGTTTTCAAGTCACAGGCCACTCATCCGGCGGCCGACGGGACCCTGCACTTCGTGGAGTTCTCCCTCAAGGGGATCCGGGATGATTCCGGGCAGGTGCGCTGGCTGGTGCCCGAGGGCCAGGACGTGACCCACTACAAGGAGACCCGGGAACAGCTGGCCCGCCTGGCCCAGGCCGTGGAGCAGACGGCCGACATGATCATCATCACCGATACCGACGGAGCCGTCGATTACGTCAATACGGCCTTTACCCGCACCACCGGTCACAACGAGGAGGATGTGCGCGGTCGCAGCCTGCGGTTCCTGTGCTCTCCCACCGAGGACAGCAGCCTGTACACCAGAGCCTGGTTCACGCGCCTGGGCACAGCGTCCTGGCGCGGGAGGGCGACCACCGTCAAGCATGACGGGACCACCCTGGAGGTGGATGTCTCGGTATCCCCGCTCATGGCCGAGCAGGGAGGGGTCCTGGCCTATGTGGTGGTGCAAAGGGACGTGACCCAGGTCGAGGAGCTGGAACGGAGCCTGCGTCAGGCCCAGCGTCTGGAGGCGGTGGGGACCCTGGCGGCGGGCATCGCCCACGACTTCAACAACATCCTGGCCGCCATCTTCGGTTACACGGAGCTGGCCCAGCTGACCCTGGGCGAGGACAGCCCAGCCGCCGAGTACCTCGACGAGGTCATCATCGGCGCCGAGAGGGCGCGGGCCCTGGTCAGACAGATCCTGGTCTTCGGGCGGCGCACCGAACACGAATGGCAGCTCATCGCCCTGGGGGACCTGGTGCGGGAGGTCCTGGAACTGCTGAGGTCGACCCTGCCGGCGACGATCACGGTGGAGGACAACCTGGAGGTCGACGGGGCGGTGATGGGAGACAGCGGGCAGATCCACCAGGTATTGATGAACCTGTGCACCAACGCCTTCCAGGCCCTGGAGGACCGGGGCGGGGTCTTGAGCGTGTCCCTGTCCAGGACCGTGATCTCGACCGCCGACGACATGGCGGGGGACCGCCTGGCAGCAGGGTCGTACATGGTGGTGGAGGTATCGGATAACGGTCCCGGCATAGACAAGGAAATGCTGGACAAGATCTTCGAGCCGTACTTCACGACCAAGGAGCCCGGCAAGGGCACGGGCCTGGGTCTGGCGGTGGTGCATGGGATCGTCCAGGCCCATCATGGAGCCGTGAGGGTCGAGAGCCGCCCCGGGAAGGGATCCCATTTCCGGGTTTTGTTGCCCGAGTTCGTCGCCCCGCAGGAGAAGGATCCCCAGGCAGGTGACGCCGACCGTAGGGGGGGAGACGGCGAGCACATCATGTTCGTGGACGACGAGGAGGTCCTCGGGCGGCTGGCCGTGCACTTCTTCACGGAGCAGGGATATCGGGTCACCGCCTTCAGCGACAGCGGGGAGGCCCTGGCGTCCTTCAAGGCAGACCCGGGCGACTGGGACATGGTCATCTCCGACCAGACCATGCCGGGCATGACCGGCATCGATCTGGCGGCCCAGGTCCTGGCCCTCAGACCGGGCCTGCCCTTCGTGCTGTGCACCGGATACAGCACGGACATCAGCCAGGATTCGGCCATCACCCTCGGTATCGGTCGTTTCGTCCAGAAGCCCATCGAGATGGAGAAGCTGGGGGCGATCGTCAAGGAGCTGCTGGACCGGCGCGGGCAGGAACCCCGGACGTAGCCCGGCCTGCCGTTTATTCGGTTCGGTCCCGGTTGTGGCGGGCCAGGGCCTGGGCCACGATTTCCGCCGCTTCCCGGGGCATGCGGTCCACCTGTTCCTGATCCAGGGAGATGAACAGGCCCGTACCCCGGCTGAATTCGACCTCGCCCGCGGAATCTGTCAGACTGGCCCTGGTCAGGATCTTGCGTCCCTCGATGCCGGTCACCTCGGCGCGAACCAGGGCCGGGGTGCCCAGGGGCAGCATGTTGACGAAGGTGATGTTCAACTGGGCTGCCACCACGGGATAGCCGGCCAGCCAGGCCGCTCCGCCCATGGCCTCGTCCAGGATGGCGGCCATGCCGCCGCCGTGGGCGTGGCCGGGAGGCCCCTGGGACAGGGGGCCGAACAGGATCTTGGCACACAGGGATCGCTCGCCGCCGCAGTGGTAGTAGCGCACCTGCAGGCGCCGGCCCGAATCGTCTCCCGAGACGAAGGTGTCCTTGAGGGCGAGGAAAGGCAGGGACGCCGGCCGCCAGCCGGGCTCGGCCGTTTCCAGCCAGCGCAGGTCGTCGGTTTTCATGTGGTCTGACTCCGGGAACCCTTGGCAGTCCCTGCTAGCGATAAAGGATCTTGGCCGTACCCCAGGAGGCGTTCTCCAGGGGAGGGCCGCCGGAGTTGATGTAGAACACCGGCCGCTGGATGTCGCCCGAAACAGGTTCCATGGGCATCAGGTTGAAATCCTGATCGATGACCGCCAGGTATCCCGGTATGCTGGCCGGTTCGCTGGGGCCGAGGAAGATATTGGATTCGGGCTGCCCGTTAGTGTAGACAACGACCGTGGCCAGGACAACCGCGGATCCGGGCAGGGGCAGGGGCGAACCGAAGCCCACGATGAGGTTGTCCAGGGTGCCCACGTTGATCACGGACACGGGAAACGAGACATCCATGACGAAATCGGAAGCGGACTGGAACGTCACGAGGCATTCGAACCCCTGCAGGCTGCCGGGGACGGAGCCGGAGTCGTCGACGGGATCCATGGCCACCAGGTAGAGAGGCAGCTGTCCCCCCGAGGCTTCGACCTGTGTGATGGTGGCATCCTGGTCGGCGTACAGGCCCATGCTGCCGTATCCGACGCCGGACCGTGGACAAGCCAGGATCATGATCAACACGACGGGGACTACGAGCGAGGTTTTCATGGCGGGCGCCTCCTTGGAGCGGACGGGCGAACTGTACCATGAATCTAGGGAATTGATAATTCCCCGCCAAATATCCGGGTGGACGATCCCAGGCCCGCGGGTTTCGTGAAAACCTGTCGCTGATCGAGAATTTCGGCGGGGTGGTGCTGGGCGTGAGTCCGGATCCCGTGGAGAAGATCAAGAAGTGGCACGACAAGGAGGGCTTTTGACCATCCGCAGTAGGTCCTTCATGAATAATCCGGGTTAGAACCTGCCGATGCCCAGTTTTTCGATGGCCTCCAGGACCGCGTCGTGCACCAGGCCGTTGGTCACGATGACCCCCGAGTTCTCTTCCAGCCGGTAGCCCAGGCTGAAGTCGAGGTCGCGTCCGCGGATATCCGTGACGCGGCCTCCGGCCTCGGTCACCACCAGCACACCTCCTGCGTGGTCCCAGATCTTTTCCCTGTATCTTCCGTCCCGGGGCAACCGCAGATAGGCTTCGGCCTCGCCGCGGGCGACCACGGCGTACTTGGTCTGGCTGTCCAGGCGCGCCGGCTCGGCGGCGATGGCCAGGGCCTCGGCGATCCGGGCGGCGTCGCCGTGGGAGGAGTGGGCGGCCTCCACGGATTCGCAGAACCTGATCCGGGTCGTGTCAGCCTGAGCGCTCACCTTCAGGGGAGAGGCCTGGCCCCCGCTCATCAGGGGCATGCTCCAGGCACCTGCGCCGCGGACGGCGACGCAGAGGGTACCTTCCCCACGATCGGCGGCCAGGGAAGAGCCCAGGTTGGGGCAGCCCAGCAGGGCCGCGGTCACGTGCCCGTCGAGGACCAGGGCCAGGGCGATGGCGTACTGCTGGCCGCGCAGGAAGCCCTTTGTGCCGTCGATGGGGTCGAGGGTCCAGAAACGGGGGGAATAGGTCTTCGTCCCTCCCCGGTCGATCCAGGCGCAGATGCTTTGGGCATCGGCATCCGGCTCGACTTCCTGGACGTGACCGACGACCCGTTCCAGCAGGGCCTCGTTCTCGGGCTCGCGCAGGGCCCGGGAATCCTCCTCGCCGATGACGGGATCGTCGGGGAAGGCATCGCCCAGGATGCGGCATATCACGGCCTGGCTGCCGAAGTCGGCCACCGTAACGGGGCTGCGGTCCTTTTTCTGCAGTTCCCCGGGGTCGATGCCGGCCTGCACGGTCCGGCACACCACGGCCGCCTTGCGAACAGCGCTGACGGCGGTGTCGATTTCTCGGGATAAGGGGTGGTCAAACCAGGGTGAAGACATTATCATGGCTCCCGATTCGGGGTAGAGGACTGGACCGGCCGGAAAAAGTGCTGGATCCGGGCCCGGGAATTGGGTCAGTATACCCAAGATCGATTCGGGCCACCAAGGGGTTTGTAAAAAAGGGAGAGAGCAATGAAGCGTTGGACATTGTTCATGGCCATCCTGCTGACCTTCGTGGTCTGCAGTTCCGTCATGGCCACGGATCTGACTGATCGCTGGGGCGTCGGGTTGACCGGCGGACTCATGAAGCCCGTCGGAGGCGGCAATGATTACGCGAGAGTCGATCCCTTCATCGGCATGTGGGCGCGGCGCGGTTTGACCCCCCGCTGGTGCTTCGACGCGGGCTTCAAGTACGGTCGTTTCCACCAGGGCGCGGAGTTTCCCGGCGACGAGGCCGACCTGACCTTCGACGACAACGGCAACGACTACACCAACTTCTTCCAGGCCATGCTCGGCATCAGGTACAACCTGAATCCCGACAGCAAGTTCAACCCCTACGCGGGTATTCATTTCGGCGCCGCCAAGTGGCGGGTCGTCGATGACGACGGCAGCAACGACCTGGGTTACGCCATCGATGACGACACGGTGGTGGGTTACCAGGACGGCCATCCCCAGAAGCTGGATACCACCAACCTGACCGCTTCCCTGACCCTGGGTATGGAGTACTTCCTGAGCGACAACTCCAGCTTCGACTTGGGCGCCCGTTACAACTGGCTGATCGACAACGATCTGGACAACATCGGCACCAGCGCCGTCTGGGGCCCGGGCGAGGGCGACACCAACGATGGTCTGGTCGAGGTCTTCGCCGGTCTGACCTACTACTGGGGCGGCAACGGGGACTCCGATCATGACGGGATCCTCAACGCCGACGACAACTGTCCCAAGATGGCCGAGGACAAGGACGGGTTCCAGGATTACGACGGCTGCCCCGATCCCGACAACGACGGCGACGGGATCCTCGACGCCAACGACAAGTGCCCGGACCAGGCCGAGGATGTGGACGGATTCGAGGACAGCGACGGCTGCCCGGACCTGGACAACGACGGCGACGGCATCCTCGATGCCAAGGACAAGTGCCCCGATAATCCCGAGGACATCGACGGTTACATGGATCGCGACGGCTGCCCCGACGTGGACAACGACGGCGACGGCGTCCTGGACGCAGTGGACCAGTGCCCCGACACCGCCGAGGGCGCCGAGGTCGATGCCAACGGCTGCTCCAAGGCCAAGAAGCGCGACCTGATCCTCAAGGGCGTGAACTTCAAGCTGAACTCCGCCGAGCTGACCCCCGAGTCCTCGGCGACCCTGGACCAGGTGGCCGAGTCCATGACCATCTGGGACACCATCACCATCGAGGTCGCCGGTCACACCGACAGCACAGGCAGCGCCGCCTACAACAAGCGCCTGTCCCAGGCCCGGGCCGAGACGGTGCTGAACTACCTGGCCAGCAAGGGCATCGCGCGCGAGCGCATGCGGGCCGTGGGCTACGGCGAAGAGAAGCCCATCGCCGACAACGCCACGGCCGAAGGCCGAGCCAAGAACCGCCGCGTGGAGCTGAACCGGACCGACTGATCCGGACTCCGGGAAGCGACGTACGACAAAGGCCCCGGGAGCATCCCGGGGCCTTGTCTTGTCGAGCCGGCGGTCGGTCGACCGGCGGTCATTCCCACTCTATGGTTCCGGGAGGCTTGCTGGTTAGATCATACATCAGGCCGCTGATGTCCGGCAGGTCCAGGATGTCCCGGCGCAGGTCGTCCAGCAGTTCCTGGGGCAGTTCGGCGGCCGTGGCGGTCATGGCCCGCTCGCTCAGCACGGGCCTTATGATGCACAGCTCCCGGCCCCGACCGTCGATCTCCAGGGGCGCCAGGACGGTGGGGCACTGCCAGATCCGGTCGTACAATCCGTGGCGGCGCAGGCCCGCCATCACCAGGTGATCGCACTCGCGCAGCAGGTCCAAGCGGTCGCGGGTCATCTCCGCCGGCAACAGGCGAAAGGTTTCGGGGTGGCCGGGGGCGAGGTTCCACAGGGCGCGGTTCAGGCCCCCGACGGACTTGAAGATCAGCCCGGCGGTCTTCTTCAGGGTTCCGTAGTCCGCATCCCCGCTCAGCAGCACCGGATGCTCGTAACTGCGCAGGTCGGCCTTGACGCCCACCGAGCGGATGGGCAGGGGCACGGCCCGCAGGCCGAAGGTATCCGCGATGGCATCCGCCGCGGGGGCGATCTCCGCCAGCTGATCCCCGCTCTCGGTGCGGCCGTCCGAACACAGCAGGCGCACGCCGAGGCCGGGACCGGGGAAGGGGTGGCGCCAGATCAGTTCCCGGGGGATCCCCAGCATCTCGCCCAGCTCGCGCACCTCGACCTTGTACAGGTCCGCCAGCGGTTCGATGACCCTGCCGGCGGCGATCATCTCCTCGATGACGGGCACACGGTTGTGATGGGTCTTGATGGTGTCGGCGCGTTTGGTGCCGCCGGTCTCGATTGTGTCGGGGTAGATGGTGCCCTGACCCAGCAGGTGATCGGCGATGCCCAGGCGGCGGGCCTCGCCCTCGAACACCTCGATGAAGGTGTCGCCGATGGCGCGGCGCTTGGCCTCGGGTTCGATCTTGCCCTCCAGGGCCCGCAGGAAGGTCTCGCCCGCGTCGATGAAGTGGAAGTTGTCGCCCAGTCCCAGGTCCCGGAACATCTGCACGACCTGAGTCGACTCGTCCTTGCGCATCAGGCCGTTGTCCACGTGCAGCAGCTGGAGCCGGTCCGGCCCGAGGGCCTCGGCGAAGAGCCGTGCGGCCACGGTGGAGTCCACGCCGCCGGACGCCAGCAGGAACACCGAACCGTCGCCGACCTGTTCCCTGATGCGTGCGACCTGTTCGGCGACGTAGCTGTCCATGGTCCAGGTAGGGCGGCAGCCGCAAATTCCCAGCACGAAGTTGGCGATCATCTCGTCCCCGTGCAGGGTGTCGTCCACCTCGGGATGGAACTGGAAGCCGTAGCGCCTGAGCTTGTCGCTGCCGATGGCCGCGAACCGGTGCGGCCGACCTTCGGGATCCAGCAACGTGTAGCCCAGTTCCTCGAAATCGGGCCCCACCGAGGTCACCGAATCGAAATGGCTCATCCAGACCTGCTCGACCCTGTCCAGGCCCTCGAACAGCGGGTGCTCGCGCAGGAGGTGCAGGTCGGCATGGCCCCATTCCTGTTTCCCGTTGATCACCGTGCCGCCGTAGTGCTTGGCGATCTCCTGGTGTCCGAAGCAGAAGCCCAGGACCGGAACGTCCAGGTCCAGGACGGCCTTGTTCCAGTCGGAGTCTTCCCCGAAGGAGGCCAGGGAGGGGCTGCCGGACAGGATGATTCCCTTGTAGCCCCGGAACATTTCGAGGGGGTCTTCCGGTTGCCTGATCTCGGCCAGCACCCGGTTGCGGCGCACCTTGGTGGCGATCAGGTGGGCATACTGGCCGCCGAAATCGATGACGGCGATGGCGTCGTGGCTCATGGCACCTGCCTGGTCGAAGGAGGACGGGCCGGGTCACCGGTGCGGCCCGCATGGGCCATAGTTAACAAAGAAGGCGCCGTTTCTCAACCGGGAAGCTCCGGGTCGTGAATTCGCCTCTCCCGGTGGCCGGCGGGGACGGGGGTTCCTAACTTGTGCATCTTGTCACGACAAACGAAACGAGGTACACGATGAGCAAGTTCCTGATCCTGACCGCGGCGTTGGCCGTGGCCTGGGGCATGACCATAGGAGGTGAAGCCATGGCGAAGGGGGATGCGGAATCCCGCCTGGAACAGGCTACCCTGGGCGGCGGCTGCTTCTGGTGCATGGAGGCGATTTTCGAGCAGTTGAACGGCGTCGAGAAGGTCGTCTCCGGCTTTGCCGGCGGCAACGGCCACGCCTCTTACAAGGAGGTCTGTACCGGCCGGACGGGTCATGCCGAGGTCATCCAGATCACGTTCGACCCCGACGTGATCTCCTACCGCCAGATCCTGGGCGTGTTCTTCTCCTCCCACGATCCGACCACCTTGAACCGGCAGGGCGCCGACGTGGGCACCCAGTACCGTTCGGTGATCTTCTGCCACGACGAGGACCAGCAGCGGATCGCCCGGGAGGCCATCGCCAAGCTGGAACAGGACAAGGTCTGGAGCAAGCCGGTGGTCACCCGGGTCCAGCCCCTGCAGGGTTTCTTCAGGGCCGAGGATCACCACCAGGACTACTACCGCCGGAACCGGACCCAGGGGTACTGCCAGGCGGTGATCAACCCCAAGCTGGCGAAGTTCCGCAGGGAGTTCGCGGGGATGCTGAAACAGTAAGCGGAGAGTTTGCGCACCTGTTGTCGAAACCGAAGCCCGCGACCTTCAAGTCGTGGGCTTCGGTGCGCCACGGGTCAGAACAATCGGGGCGCCTCGATGCGCGCCGATTCCCCCAGGGTGTGTCCTTCCAGGCGCAGCAGGCGGGCCTTGGTACTCACGCCGGCGGCGAATCCCACCAGCGATCCCCCCTTGCCGACGAGGCGGTGGCAGGGGATGAGAATGGGCAGGGGGTTGCGGCCGGCGGCCTGGCCCACCGCTCGGGTGGCGTTGGGCTTGCGCAGGGCGCGGGCGACCTGGCCGTAGGTGCGGGTCTTCCCGTAGGGGATGGCCAGCAAGCGGCGCCAGACCCGCATCTGGAACGGGGTGCCGCGGGGGTCGAGTTCCACCTCGAAGGTCGTGCGGCCGGCGGTGAAGTACTCGGCCAGCTGGAGCCTCAGATCTCTGAACGCCCGGGGATCCTCATGGATCTCCAGGGGGGGCGAATCGGGTTCGGGGGGAAAATAGCCCCGGGCCAGGGCGTGGGCTTGGGTATGGTATTCCCAGGCGCGGGGCAGGAACTCCAGGCGCACGAGCCCGGCCGGGCCTGCCAAGACCAGCAGGGGATCCAGAACCGTGCGCAGCAGGGCATAGCGGATCATCTTTGTTGCCTCCGGCGATGATCATACCAGAGACCCGGGCCCGACGGCACGAAAAAGGGGCGCACCGGAAGTGCGCCCCCTGATTTCCCACGTGGGGAAGATCCTACCGGAACAGCGACTTCACGCTGCCGAAGCTCTGGGCTTCGTTGTCTACGGCGGGATCGCAGGCGAAGTTGTCGAGGGGGAAGGGCGTCGCCGCGGTGGCGTTGCTCGTCTCGCCGTCGAAAGCATTCTTGCCGCTGAAGTACCAGGAATTGATGTTGAACACGTTGCCGTCCGGGCCCGTCGCGGTGACACGCTTGGCCCAGCCGTCCATGTATTCCCAGGGCTGGCCGGTACCGTCGGTGTTGATGTCGCCGAAGACATCCACGACCACGGGGTCGACGCCGCCGAGGTAGAACAGCTCGACCGCGTCATCGCCGTTGATGGACAGGGCGTAGCCGGTGTCGAAGTACTCGGGCACGAAACCGAAGAAGTCGTAGAATCCGGCGCTGTCGGAGGCTGCGTAGAAGGTGGTGCCGGCAGGGATGAAGTCGGCGGGGAAGGTGTACTCCACGCCATCGGTGCCGCCGCCGTTGTTGGCCGAACCGACGCCGTACACCGACAGGTCGGCGATGTCGTCGCAGGCGTAGAGCTCGATGCCCTTGGGCAGGCCGCCGCTCAGGGGACCGTCGTAAAGGCCGGTGATGATGAGCTGCGCCGCCGCCGGGCTGGCCATGAGTATGACCGCGAAGATCAAGAGCAGTTTCTTCATTGTGTATCTCCCCATTTGTCTTGGCTGCCGGTAGGCAACCGCTCAGGATTGACTTTTCCTGCCCCATAACCAGCATAAAGGCCGCTCTGGGTGGAATCACTGGCATGATTGTACCACACGACAGTCTAAATGCAAAAGTTTTCTGATTCGGTTTACAATAAAATTACCATAATAGTGTGGAATTAGGAATTTCATATGAGAGTGGCGGATCAAAACGAGATACACGGGAATGGGGGAATTCCACCGAAACCCGCAAAATGATCATGTTGAAGTGAGTCCTTTCCGTGGAAAACGCGGACAGGTAGTCGAAAAAGCCCCGCTTTCCTCAGGGAAGCGGGGCTTGCGCTAGCCATAGATGTTGGGTGTGAGCCGGCAGTCTACCAGCGGCCGCCGCCGCCACCGCCGTAACCGCCGCCACCGCCGCCGCCGCGACGGGGGCGCTCCTGGGCCTCGTTGACGCGCAGGGCGCGGCCGCCCATCTCCTGGCCGTCGAGGGCCTGGATGGCGGCCATGGCGGCGTCGTCGTCCATTTCCACGAAACCAAATCCCCGAGGACGACCGGTCTCACGATCATTGATCAGGGCAACGGAGTGGACAGTGCCATGCTGGCTGAACAGCTGGGTGACTTCCTCGTCGGTGGCACTGAAAGGCAGGTTGCCCACATACAGTTTCTTCACGATTCTTCCTCCAAATCGGCCTGAGGGCCGACACAAACAAAAGCGCGGATGGCGGCCGGCGAAATCCGGCAGAGCCGCTGCGCCTCAAGACCAGCCCGGGCCTTTCCCGGACCCGTTCCCCCCCAGGGGAACCTGGGCCAACTATAACATACCGGGTTCCTGTTTGCCAAAGGCAGTTTCTTGCGGTCTGTCACCGGCTCCGGAGGGAATCGAAACCTGCCGTTTCGGAGGGCAGGGAAAGCGGGAACGGCCTACGGTTTCACACCTGCGAAACCAGGTCGCACTCGGGTGGTGGAATCGAGGAAGAATTTGGAGAACCGATCCTATTAAATAGTTGACAGCCTTTGGGCTTTCTGCTTATTTAGGGCGACTGAAAAACTTGCAAAAGAATGCTTGGCAGATTGCTTCCGGTGGTAGAAAATGCCGCTGGTAGAAGATTAAGCCACTTTAAAACTCTTCCTTGAATCACGGAGGTGCTCCCGAGACAATCCAGCACGACATTGGGAAGGATCGAGTCCTGGTTGCCGTCAGGTTGTTTCGGCGGAGCGGAAAAAGGAGGATTGACTAGGCGCAGATGAACTGTTTGCAGTGTTGTTGAGACCCTAGTTTGGAGAGAGTTCGGAGATCAATCCGACGAACTGGTGGAGGAAAAGCCAAATGAGAAAACTCGTTTTGTTCGCGGCCATTCTGGCCATCCTCGGCGCCTACGGGTGTAACGAGGACAACGTCTACAATCCTGACGTGAACACCGATGGCCGCGTGATCGGGACCATCCAGGGTGTCGTCACCGACGGTGCAGACGCGACGTTGCTGGCGGGTATCGAAGTCAGCACCACGGTTCGGGGCGAGCACGTGACCACGGTCACCGACGCCACCGGCCACTACGCTTTCACCAACCTCGATCCCGGCGCCTATCTCCTGACCTTCGTGGAGACTGCCAAGGGTGCCGATGATCCCCACACCACCATGTACGGCCATGCCCAGATTCCTACTCTGGAAGACCTGTCCGGCATCATGGATGTGCCCACCGACGCGGACTTCCCGTACGAGGTCGAGGCGAACATGGAGATGTTCCCCTTGATCGGCACTGTTGAAGGCTATGTCTATGTTCAGAGCGACGCCCAGACCAAGGTGCCCGCCGCGGGTTGTACGGTTGTCGCCGATTTCCTCGATCCCGGCTTCAACACCAGCCACACCTGGGGCACGGTCCAGATCGCCGATAACGAGTGGACCACCACCACCGACGAGACGGGCCACTACAGCTTCACCGGGCTGCCTGCCGGCGCCACGGGTGAAGCCCGGACCCTTAGCTACAGCTACGACGGTGTCACCTACCAGCCCCTGACAGGCTGGGATCTGGACCTGAGTGGCGGGGACTACGCCGTCGACGATTTCGTCTTCGATGAAGTCGCCAGCTTCTACCTTATTACCAAGAACTGGGATAGCGATGTTTACTTCCCCCCCACCGGATCGTTCGTGGGGACTTTCAGCAAGGCCGTGAATTCCGCTACATCCACTGCGGTGTTGTACGAGGACGGCTACACCATCCTGCCTACGACCGTTACCTGGGATGGCAGTACCGTGACCGTCGATCCCCAGGACGATCTGGTGCCCGATACCAGTTACACCCTGGAGATCACGGCGTGGTCCACCGATGGTGATACTTACACCAACGATTGGTATATTTATACCGTCGGTACCGTGGAACCCGCGGTGGCCAGTACGAACTTCGAGGACTCCCAGACCTTCCCCATCGATGGGAACCTGGAGTTCACCTTCAACATGCCCATGGATCCGGCCAGCGTCGTGGTCAGGTTCAACTATGACAAGATCGGCGACATCGTGTTCGACACCAGCTGGAACGAAGACTACACCATGCTGACGGTCGATCCGGATGTCGATCTGGACTTCGGTGAATACTACCAGGTGCGTGTGGAGGGTAACAGTGCCAGTGGCATGCCACTGGACTCGAGCTGGTTCTACTTCCAGACCCTTGAGCTGCAGGATGTCCAGGTCAACGACACGAACTTCGTGGACAACTTCGACAACACGGCCGACCTGTGGTTCGTCTTCAGCGAGGCCATGGATCCCGCATCCATGACCATCGGCATGGAGATGTGGCCTTCCGGTACGCCCGTGGCCCTGGAGGACCCCGTGTGGTCCGAGGGCAACACCAAGCTGACCCTGAACCCGGTCCTGGACCTGGACAAGGGTGTTTATTATGAAGTGAACATGGAAGGCATGGCTGCCGGCGGTAAGGACTTCTCCTACAGCCAGCACTACAAGACCTCCATCGGCGATGATGCCTTCGTCGTGACCACCAACGTGGTCGACCACGAGTTCCCCGTGGACGGGAACATCGAGGTGCGCTTCAGCAAGCCCATGGCCACCGAGACCGTCGAAGTCGACTTCAGCGGTGTCGATGACCTGTACGGCACCATCACCTGGACCGACGACATGAACATGGTCTTCGATCCGGATCCCGAGTTGCTGCCCTCGACCCAGTACACCCTGGACCTCACGGGCTTCGCTCAGGACGGCGGCGCTTTGGCACACGATGCCAACAACCCCATCGTTTTCTACACCATCGGCGGCATCGAAGCCACGTGGGACAACATCCGTCAGATCGACGGCAGCTACGACGAGTTCCCGGTGGCCAGCGACATCCAGATCAGGTTCAGCCTGGCTGTGAACCTGGATGCTCCCGGTACCAGCATCGAGTTGGAGCGTTACTTCTCCGCCATCGACGACTGGGTCGCGGTGTTGATCGAAACTCCCGCCCTCGAGGAAGATGGCCACTTGCTGGTCGTCAACCCCCACGAGGACCTGCAGAAGGACACCGATTACCGGATCGCCTACACCGTGGGCTCCTTCCTGCTGGGTGATACCACCAGCGACGTGATCACGTTCCACACCCAGGTCATTCCGCCCCAGCCGGTCGCTCCGGTGGTGGCGTTCACCCTGGATCCCGCCTGGGACGGCGATTACGACACCAGCAACGTGACCTTCAGCTGGGTGCGTGATCCCAACGCTGACGGGTACTACATCTACGCGCGTCCGGCCGATGCGGCCAAGGACGATTACCTGCGTCTGGCCGAGGTGCCGCAGGCGGCGACCGACACGATCACCGCCACCGTGCCTCTGCCCGCCTACTTCGACACCAGGTCGGATGATACCGTCCAGACCCCGTTCGAGGGCAACCCGGTCATGTTCCGGATCGCCGCCGTCAACACCCTGGGCGAAGGCACCGTCAGCGATGACATCGCTGTCTATGACGTGACCGGTCCCGAGGGTATCTTCACCGGCCAGGATGTTTCCGCCGATGATTCCGCCACCGCCGACGGCGTGGACGGAAGCGTCATCGTGGACTTCCGTGCCAACGAGTACCTCGATCCCAACGTCGCCCCCGTGGTGACCGTCACCGAGAACGACGGTTCGGACAACGACTGGGGCGACCCGGACTACACTCCGACCGTGGGTGACATCACCTTCGAGGACATGGACGGCTACACGGTCATCCACGTTCAGATCGTGGTTGCCGACGGCAGGAACGGTGCCGGCGATTACGTCGCCATCAGCGGGTTCAAGGATACCTCCGGCAACGACGTGCCGGTGGACTTCGACATCCTGCCGTACCAGCTGACCGACAGCACCATTCCCACCGGTACCTTCGCGGATCCCGGTGTTTCGGCCGACAACTCCACCGGCACCGACGCCGTGGACTTCACCCTCACGTTCACGGCCACCGAGCTGCTGGACGAGACGGTGACGCCGGTCGTGGCCATCATCGATGGCGGCATCAGCGATGTGCTCCCCAGTCCCACCGGCTTCACCTACAGCGTCGTTGACGGCGTCTCGGTGGTCGAGTTGGACATGAGCATTCCCGCCTTCTTCAACGTTGCCGAGGACACCGTGGGTATCTTCGGTCTGACCGATCTGGCCGGGAACAACATGGCTGTCGCCAACGCCGTTCCCTACGTGATGGTCGACACCACCGCCCCCGGCGGCGAGTGGACCGCGCAGAGCGCCAGCGGACAGAACGATACGGCCGGCGATGTCGATATCGAGGTCACCTTCACGGCCAGCGAGTACCTGGACACCACCGCGGAGCCGACCTTCGAGATCACTGATGGCGGTTACACGGGCGTGGCCGTGGCCGGCGACCTGGTCGGTTACGTGAACGATGCGGTGAACGAGCGGACGGAAGTCACCTTCACGGTGACCATTCCCGCCGAGTACAACGCCATGGACGACGTCCTGTCCGTCAACGGGCTGACCGACATCTACGGCAACGTCCAGGATGTGGCCATCGAAGGCGTGATCATCGATGCCACGGCGCCGGCCGACCCCACGGGTCTGGTTGCCACCGCCGGTACCGATTCGCCTGCTACGGTGTCTCTGATCTGGGATGCCAACCACGAGCCTGACCTGGGCGGGTACAACATCTATCGTACCGACGGTGTCGATACCGTGATGTTCTTCGTTGCCGAGCCCGACACCGAGTACGTCGATGACGACGCTGCCTTGGTGCTCGGAACCACGTATAGTTACGTGGTCATGGCTGTCGACGTGGCTGATCCCGTCAACGAGTCCGATCCCAGCAACCAGGTCACGGCTACGCCGGACGATACCACCGCGCCTGCGATCCCCTCGGGGCTGATCGCTACCGGTGGCGAGGGTTCGCCTGCCTACGTGGATCTGGTCTGGGATAACAACGATCCCCAGGAGCCGGACCTTGCCGGTTTCAACGTGTATCGTTCCACGACCAACAACTTCGGTACCGCTGCCCAGATCA
>CAYPVD010000037.1:10363-17884 GCA_964414055.1 uncultured Fibrobacteraceae bacterium | reverse complement strand
GAAAGAGCCGCCGGCCGAAGAGTGGGAAGTGTTTTGGGCCAGTGTCTACAACCGAACCGAGCGTTCGCTGGGGGGGATCCTGGTGAGCATCGGGGTTGTGGTAATCGGTGCCTGGGCCATTTTGCAGATGGTCACCGCCCTGATCGCTGACGGCTTCCACAGGCTCGCCGACGTGTTGAGCGACATCGGCATCCTGCTGGCCCTGAAGGCGGCCAACCGTCCCCCCGACGCCAACCACCCCTACGGCCACCACAGCTTCGAGACCCTCGGCGCGGTGATCGTGGCGGCCTTCATGCTCCTGACCGCGTTCCTCATCGGGCGCAGCGCGGTCCTGGAACTCTACCACGGCGGCCATGCCGCACCCCGGCTGGTCGCCCTGTGGGCCTCGCTCATCTCGGTGGGGGTCAAGGAGATCATGGCCCGCTATACGCTCGTGGTGGGCAAACGCCACAACAGCCCCGCCCTGCTGGCCAACGGAGCCATGCACCGCAGCGACGCCATCAGTTCCCTGGCCGCGGCCCTGGGCATCGGCGGCGCCCAGATGGGCTGGCCCATGCTGGACAGCCTGGCCGCCCTGGTCATCGCCCTGTTCATTACCCGCATGGGCTGGAACCTGCTGCGGGAAAACGTCATGACCCTCATGGACACCATGCCGGACCCGGAACTGGTCGCAGCCATCAGGGAAGCGGCCGGCCAGGTGGTCTGCGTCCAGGAGGTCCTTGACATCAAGGCCAGGCAAAGGGGTTCCCGGTATCTGGCCGATCTACGCATTTCCATCCATCCGGCCCACACCATCGGGACGGCCCACGACATCGCCCACGAGGTGGAGAAATCGATCCTGGCCGAGGTGGACAACGTGTCCCGCGTCTTCGTCCACGTCGAACCGGGCCGGGAGATATCCGAGCACGACTGCCCTCTTCTCAAACGGATCGAGGACCGTGTCAGCGACGATCCGCGCGATCACCCAGCACGACCGTGAAGTTCAGGGGCCGTCCCCCGCGCAGCACGGTGATCTCCACAGGAACCCCCGGATCGAAGGAGCGCAGGGCCCTGGTGAAGGTGGCCAGGTCTGTCACCTTCCGGCCGCCGAACAGGACCAGGACGTCGCCGGCGGCCAGACCCGCCGTGGCGGCCGGACTGCCGTCGAACACGCCGCCGATCATGTAGCCTTCCACCCCCGGCGTGAAATCGGGCATGGTCCCCAGCCACGTGTTGCGGTTGCCCTCGGCGGCGGCGGCCATGTCAGCGGGTTTTCCCACCTCCACCCACGGCAGGGGTCCGGGTTCCCTGCGCACCCGATCGAGCAGGTCCGCGGCGTAGCGTGCGACCTTCTCCAGGGCCAGGGGGTCCAGGGTGTCCCAGCGATCGGCGGGGCGGTTGTACTGCGGGTAGGGACCTCCGAAGAGGAAGAGCACGGGGATGTGCAGCCTGTTGAAGGTCATGTGGTCGCTACCGGACCAGCCGCCCGGCGCCAGGGACACATCCAGGCCTTCCCACGCCGCGGCGCGGGCGAGCCGGGTGAACGCCGGCGTCGTGCCGACTCCGCTGACATACAGCTTGCCCTGGCCCATCTGCCCCACCGTGTCCATGTTGATCATCGCGTCGAGACTGTCCATGGGCACGGGCATGTGCCCGGCCAGGTAGGCCGAGCCCTGCAGCCCGACCTCTTCCCCGTCGAAGCTCACGAACAGCACGCTGCGCCGCGCCGGCCCCGCACCGTCATCCGCCCGACAGGCTCCCCGGGCCAGGGCCACCAGCACGGTCACGCCGGAAGCGTTGTCGTTGGCGCCGGGGTAGTAGGAATCGGCGGCGGGCGGCCTGCCGGTGCTGTCGCCGTCGCTGCGGCCCAGATGGTCGTAATGGGCGCTGACCAGGACATAGCGCGTAGCCAGGGGACCGCTACCCGGCAGGATGCCCGCCACGTTGCGGCCCGTCCTGCCCGCCAGGGTTTGTCCGCTCCAGCCTTCGCCGTGCAGGGGGAATTCCTGGAACCAGGAGGAGCCGAAGGCCGGCCGGAGACCCGCCCCGGCCAACCACGCCGCCACCGAATCGCCCGCGGCGTGTCCGCCGGCGCTGCCGGCGCCCCGCCCGGCCAGGGCGGGGCTGGTCAGGATCCGGACCCGCGGCAGAAGATCCTGTCCATCGTGGTTCGTCTGCACCGCCGCAGCGGATGTTCCTGTCGCCAGGGTCAGCAACAGGCACGCCGTCAATACTCTATTCATGGTTCACTCCCCCAGCCCAGGCAGCTCTGAAAAGCTGTCGAGGCCGCGCAATGGCGCCCGAACAGGGCCGCGAAGAACTCGAGATTCTTCTGCATGTCGGACAAGGAATAGCCGGACGGCGCGAAGACCACGGCCAGGATCCTTCGGGTATCATCCTCCACGCAGGTGCGGGCCGAATCGCTGGTGGGCGAGCCGAAGGGTCCCCGGTCATCGTAGAGGGCCAGCCGCCCGCCCACGTTCACAGGCCCCTTGCGGATGCCGGCGTAGGCATCGCCCTCGGCGCCCACGCGCACCGTCACGTCGCCCTCGATGCGGTCCAGGTCGTACATGCCCACCGGCAGCAGGAAGACCAGGGAGGCCAGGTTGCAGCTGTCCACCGCACTGTTGATCCGGTACAGGTCCTTCCCCTTGAGCACGCGTCTGAGCAGGGCCTCGCTGCTGGGACGGTGGCGGGAGGGTTCCATGCCGAACGACTTGTACAGGGTCCGGGCCGCCGCCAGGGGGGCGATGGCCGACGGGACCAGACCCTGATACCTGAGGCGCAGATCGGCAGCCGTCTCCTCCGTCTCCAGCGCCGCACCCTCCCCGTGATCCACCCGGACCTCGTGCAGTTCGATCACGCCGCAGCGCAGCCTGTCGGCCACACCTTGATCCAAGGTCAGGTGACGACCGTCAGGCAACAGGCAGACGCGGGTCATGGCCTCTTCGCCCCCGGGTCGTGGCGACCGCCCTTCCCGTACATGCGGTCATAGTACTCCCGGTAGCGCCCGCTGCGCACGGCCTGCAGCCATTCCTGGTTGTCCAGGTACCACTGCACAGTTGCAGCCATTCCCTCATCGAAGGTCACGGCCGGTTCCCAGCCCAGCTCGCCTCTGATCTTGCCGGCGTCGATGGCGTAGCGCCGGTCGTGTCCGGGCCGGTCGGGTACGAAGGTGATCAGGTCCCGACTCTTGCCCAGCACGTCCACCAGCAGCTGCACCAGGTCGAGGTTCCGCTTCTCGTTGCAACCGCCGATGTTGTAGACCTCGCCCGGGGTCCCCGACCGCAGGACCAGATCCACCGCCCGGCAGTGGTCCGACACGTGGAGCCAGTCGCGCACGTTCTGCCCGTCGCCGTACACCGGCAGCGGTTTGTCTTCCAGGGCGTTGGCGATCATCAGGGGGATCAGCTTCTCGGGAAACTGGTATGGGCCGTAGTTGTTGCTGCAACGGGTGACCAGGACCGGAAAGTCGAAGGTATGATAAAAGGCCCGGCACAGCAGGTCCGCGGCGGCCTTGCTGGCGGCATAGGGAGAGTTGGGTGCCAAGGGGGTCGTCTCGGAGAAGGCGCCCTCCTCGCCCAGGGAGCCGTAGACCTCGTCGGTCGAGACCATGACGAACCTCTCGACCTCCGCCCGGCGCGCCTCTTCCAGCAGGATCTCGGTGCCCATGACGTTGGTGGCCACGAAGGCCTCGGGCCCGCTCACGGAACGGTCCACGTGGCTCTCGGCGGCGAAATGGACCACGGCCGAAACCCGGTGGTCGGCCATGACGCTCCTGACCAGATCGCGGTCCCGGATGTCGCCCTTGACGAAGGTGTAACGGGGATCGTCCTCGCACCCGGCCAGGTTCTCGAGGTTGCCGGCGTAGGTCAGCAGGTCGAGATTGACGATGTCGTCCCCTGGCGTGGCAAGTAGATGTCGCACGAAGTTGGAGCCGATGAAGCCCGCTCCGCCGGTCACGAGGATGCTCATGGGGTCTCCTCCATGTTGTTCTCGGCCACCTGCCAGGCCTCCACCAGGTCGCGCGTCAGGTCGGCGGAGACCGCAGCGAATCTCTCCCCCGTCTTCTCCTTGAGCGAGGTGCCCACGATGACGCCGTCGACCGCCACCCCAAATCCGGCGATGTTGTCCGTGTTCACCCCACTACCAACCAGGAGCGGGCATTCCGGCACCGCCGCGCGCACAATCTCGACATCGGCCGGCGAGGCCCCGCTGCCGGTGGCCGCTCCTGTCACGATGATACCGTCGGCCAGCCCGCGCAAGCGAAGATCCCGAGCCTCCTCGGCCAGGGGACGAGGCGCCAGGGGCAGGGCGTGCTTGACCCGCACATCGGCCAGGATGCCCACCTCCGGCGCCCATTCGCGGCGCAGACGCAGGGTCTGCCAGGCCCTACCCTCGATGGTGCCCTGATCGGTGACGGCCGCACCGACGTGAACGTTGACGCGGATGAAGGAAGCGCCTGCCGCGGCCGCCACGGCCAGGGCGGACTCGGCATCGTTGCGCAGGACGTTCACCCCCACCGGCAGGTCGCGATACGAGCCGGTGATGGCGTCGATGATCCGGGTCATGGCCGCCACCGTCACCGGCGGCACCGGCCCGGGAAAGAAGGGAACATCGTGGAAATTCTCCACCATCACGGCGCCGACGCCGCCGGCCACCAGGTTCTCGGTATCTACGAGGGCGGCGTCCACCACCGCCCGCAGGTTCCCCGCCCAGCCGGGCGACCCGGGCAGCGGCCGCAGGTGCACCATGCCGATCACCGGCGGGCGAAACAGGGAACCGAAATCATCGCGTGTCCACATGGGAAACTCTTCCTCCGGTCGGGGTGCATGAACGTGGCGGCGCCCGGATGATACTGACTTCTGGCATCGACGCCACGACTAGGATAAATTAGGATCCCCGCGACCGAAAGACAGGATTGGAGAATCATGCAGATCGTCAACGGCAAGACCGGCTGGATCGAGGTCATCTGCGGCCCCATGTTCAGCGGCAAGAGCGAAGAGCTCATCAAGCGGATCCGGCGCGCCCAGATCGCCAAACGCCGGGTGCAGATCTTCAAACACGGGATCGACGACCGGTACAACACCACCGATATCGTGTCGCACAGCCAGCAGAAACTGCCAGGCATCGCCGTGACGGAGGTCGAGGACATCCTGAAGATGGTCGACGACAGGACCGAGCTGGTAGCCATCGACGAGGGGCAGTTCTTCGACGACAATCTCGTCGAGGTGGCCAACAAACTGGCCAACCTGGGCAAGAGGGTCATCGTCGCGGGCCTGGATCTCGACTACCGTGGCCGGCCCTTCGGCCCCATGCCCCAGTTGATGTGCTCGGCGGAGTACATCACCAAGCAACTGGCCATCTGCATGACCTGCGGCGACCCCGCCAACTTCACCCAGCGCCTGACCGCCGCCAAGGACCAGATCGTTGTGGGCGCCTCCGAGACCTACGAGGCCCGCTGTCGGCAGCATTTCGAGGCACCGCGGGAAGATCCATCCACTCCCGCAGACCGGTCCGGTAACCGGGAAAATACCCCGGAGCCATGAGATTCGCAGGTTGATCAGTTGAAGAAGTGGGGATCGATCTTGAGGCTCGCCGCCCGGCGCGTGAGTTCGGCGATCTTCTCGGCCGAGAAACCGAGGAAACGCCCTGCCTCGCTCACATGGGCGGTTTCCTCGCTCGCAGGCTCGGCACCGTCTTTATGATTCTCGTCGGCGGCTCCGCTGCACCAGGCGATTTCCTCTCCCAGGGCGATCATGGCTGCGATGCGGGCGTTCCGGGCCCGGGGATCGTCGAAGCGATGGTGCCACCGCACCGCATCCTCCAGGTCCGCGCTGAGGTTCCATTCCCGGATCAGCAGGGCTCCCAGTTCCCCGTGGTCGTAGCCCAGAAGGTCGCGTTCGATCACATGGTAGGGCTTGCCCGTGCTGGTGCTTTCCAGGAGGATCTCCTGGAAGAACTCGGGGGAGCTGCGCGCCAGCACGAGCTGGCCGATGTTCTGCATCAGGCCGCCGATGAACACGGACTCGGGATCCCTCAGGCCCGCCGCCTGGGCGACGAGCTGCCCGGCCATGGCCGACATCACCGACTGCTGCCAGATCTTGCGGTACAGGACCCCCGCCCCGGGAGCCAGGAACACCGAACGGGCGGCCGTGACCAGTGTCCAGTTCCGGATGGCCACGAACCCCAGGCGCACGATGGATTCGCTCACCGTCTTGATTTCCCGGACCGCCCCGTAGAAGGGGCTGTTGGCGATGCGCAGCACCTTGGCCGTCAGGGCCTGGTCCATGGCCAGGGCCTTTTCCAGGCGGGTGGCCGTGGTCTTGGGATCCTCGATGACCGCCATGATGTGACATGCGGCCTTGGGCAAAGCCGGCAACTCGCCGCTGTGGTGCAGGATATCTTCGGGCCGCAGACGCTTGTCCCGGCCGGTGCCGACATCGGCCGCGGCCGATGGCTCATCACCGCCGCGGAAAACCGATCTCTCCCCGGCTGCCGCAGCAGGAGCCGTCGATTCGCTGTTCCCCTGCCGTGACCCCACGGTCTTGACGATCACCTCGAAAGGATCGACCCCTGCGATATCGCTCGGAGCTTCGGGTATGATCCGGGAATCCGGCCCTTGGGCCTCCGCGGGAACCGGCTCGGACACATCGACCGATGACGGGCCGGGCAGCGGGGTCTCATCGGGGACCACCTGACGACGCCGCACCTGGCCACGACGCGCCAGCTCCGCCTTCAGGATCGTATCGACCCGCCCCTCACGCAGATGCACGCCCTTTTCCAGCAGGTACATGCGCGCCAAGGCATGGCGGGCCAGCACCTCGGCCATGGCCAGGGAAGATCCCGTATCCTCGTCGCCGTCCATGTACAGGTAGGTGTTCCAGTGCCCCTGGCTGGGCAGGGGCAGGATGATGATGCCCCGGTCCTTCGTCCCACGCCCCAGCATCAGCGTCAGGTCCAGGGGGAAATTCCGGGCGGGCACGGGTCCGGCGTAGACGGCCGTCTCCTCCGCCACGGCCGCGAAGATATCCCCCTTGGCCAGGGGAATGGGGGCCCGGCCGTCGGACCGTTTCCGGCGGGCTTCCGGAGGCAGCTTCACGCCCACTTCCAGATAGACCTGCAGACCGCTCGTCCAGCGCTTCAACAGCAGCAGTCGCAACCCGCTCTTGCGGGCCAGACGGCTGAAGAATTCCACGAACTCCCGCTGCTCGTGCAGGTTGCCCAGGCGGTTGACGCCGTCCAGGAGCATGGATGTCCAGTCAGGGGCCGCCCCTCCTGAAGATACCGCAGGAACGGGTCGGTTGACGACCGGTCCGGGGACATCTTCCCGGGCCGGGACCTGCTCCCGCTCCGCACCTGCGGACAGGACCTCGACCCGCGTCCGCAGGTTGTCCAGGGTGCTGAGAATATCCTGCAATTCCGGGGTCAACGTGGCCAAGTTTTCCCTTTCAAGTCGATTCATCCGGCTGCATCACGCCGTCGATCGGGCTTCCTACCCGTCCCTATCGGCAAATTGCACGGTCCATTGAACGAAATATG
>CAYPVD010000037.1:0-10263 GCA_964414055.1 uncultured Fibrobacteraceae bacterium | reverse complement strand
CGGGCTTCCTACCCGTCCCTATCGGCAAATTGCACGGTCCATTGAACGAAATATGCTCCGGACCGCTCCCATTGCGTCCCTGACGTCCATCGTCTTATCTTGGGCGTCACGATGCAACTGCCGGACCAGAAAACCAGGGAGCTGTCGCCATGCGCATCACCAAACAATTCACCTTCGACGCCGCCCATTGGCTGCCCAAGGTATCCTCGGCGCACAAGTGCCGGCGTCTGCACGGCCACACCTACCACGTTGAACTGGGTCTGGAAGGGGATCTGGATCCGCAGATGGGCTGGGTGGTGGATTACGGCGAAATCAAGGAGGCCTTCAATCCTCTCCTGGAGGAACTGGATCACCAATGCCTCAACGAGTTGGAAGGCCTTGAAAACCCTACCGCCGAGAACCTGGCAATCTGGATCTTCCGGCGACTCAAACCCGGCCTGCCCCTGCTGGCGGATGTGATGGTCAGGGAAACCCCCTCCACATCCGCGATCTACCGCCCGTGAGCGGGGCAGGGCGATGCGACGGCCTCGACCTGGTCCGCCGGCACCCAACCCGTCCAATCCCCGCCCAGGCTGATGCGTCGCCAGCCCTGCCTGACTGAGTGCAGATTGACGGTCAGCCCGTCGTGAACCTCGAAAAGAACCGGGAAACTCTCCGCCGGACCGGACCGGACCTCGGCGACCTCGCCGATCACGACTCCCTGCAGGCGAACCTCGTCCTGGTAATACCGCCAACCGGCAGCCCCGACGGCCAGGACCAGGAGGACTCCCACTCCCACCAGGATTCGCCGCCGCACATCCGCCCGCACCTCGTGCCTCAGACCCCAGGCCCCGAGCAGGCACAGGATCCACACCAGGGCCAGAACGACGACCCCCCATTGGTCCAGGGTCAGAAAGTCCACGGCCGCCGCCGCCTGGGCGACAAATAGAGGCAACGCCTGGTTCGTCAGCTCGACATCCCGGATGTTCTCCCTGACCCAGGCCAGATTCCTGCCGATGTCCCGATCCCGTGGCGCCAGGCGCCGGGCCCTCAGATAGCAGGCCACGGCCTTGCCGAGTTTGCCCTGACGGGCGTAGGTGTTGCCCAGGTTGAAATGCAGGGCCGCATCGTCCACACCCAGCTTCCCGGCCTCCAGGTAGGCCTGGGCCGCCTGATCCAGATTGCCCGCCGTGTAGGCCTGGTTGCCTTCGGCCATCAGCCGGACCGGATCGGATGTCTGGGCCTGCAGAGCCGTCTGCCCGAGGCCCGAGGCGGCCAGGACGGCCAGGGCCAACACGAGGGCCGGGCCGTCGATCCCGGACCGGGAACCCCCGCCACGGTTCTTCTCCAGCTTCTCCAGCAGATCCCCGGCTTCGGTCACCAGCTCCCGGACCCGGACCGCATCCACGCCGCCGAAGCGAACGCTGTCGCACAAGTCGAGGATCTCCACCAGACGCTCCCCATCCTCCGGCGACACCGGTCCCGAGGCGAACTCCAGAACCGTTTCCCGCCCCACTTCGGCCGCCTCGATCCCCGTCCGATCCGCGACATACCCCCGCACGGCCCGGGCCAGGGATGTGCACGCCTCGACCGGATCATTCGCTTTCCGCGACTCGGCCAACAGCCGCCGTGCTTCGGCCCAGGCCCGTCTGCTCCTTCGAAGACGGGGATCCCTGCCGGCGGCCGACACCTTATCTATGTAAAGTTTCAGCAGGATCAGCAGCACGACAGGCAGCACCAGCAGGATCCACCACAGGGGACCGCCGACAAGACCCCGACCGCAACGGTGCAGACGGCGGGGAACCGGGTGGATGAAGGCCAGGTCGTTTCCCAGCCGGGTCAGGCCCGACCGTACGAAACCGGAGGATTCGCCGTCCGCGGCGACCAGGTCCTGGCCGCCGACCGAAACCGGCTGGACCGTGGCCACGGCCGTACGGAACTTCTTGGCCCCGGCGTCGAACCAGACAAGCTCGATGGGCGGCACCTGCATGATCCCCGACTTCTGCGGCACCAGGATCTTCTCCACCGTGATATGTCCCACGAGCCTGCCCGTAGCGATGTCGGTCTCGAAGGAATCGGTGGCGTCGTGGAGCTTCGCCCCCTCAGGAGCCTTGATGGTCAGGCCCGCGAACCCCTTCAGGAAGCCGTCGGCCGTCAAGGTGACCATGAGGCTCACCGGATCCCCGGTCTGTACCGAATCGCGATCCACGCGACAATGGAGCTGGAGATCCGACGCCACCAGGCCGTTGAAACCCGCAGGCCGGGGCTCGGGAACCTCGCGGACCCTGATGGTTACCGGATCGGTCCGCAGCACCTTCGGTCCCCTGCGTCGACCGCCGGAACCGAAGAAGCGGTCGAAGACATCCCCGGCGAAACGCAGCTCGGCCGGCTCGATGACCAGGTCCCCGCTGCGGGTGGGGAACAGGGCGTAACGGACCTGGGTGACGCTGTAGTTGCGGCCCCGGATGACCTTGCTGAAGTTGCGCTCGGTGCCCAGATCCTCGCGCCAGAAGCCCTCGGTGCGCGGAGGTGTGTAGGTAGGGTTGTTCCAGGGCTGGACGCGACGCCAGTAGCTGAAGGTCAGGATGATCTGCTGCCCCACGTAGGCCTCCGTGCGGTCGGCCTGCAGGGTGATGAAGACATCGTCGCCGGGTTTGCCGCCCTGTCCCGATTCCTCTGCCTGCTTTCCACCCTCGGTGGCGCCCTGCCTGGGTACCCGGTTGCCGGTCATGGCCGGCGGGATGGCCTGTCCCCCTGTCCCGGGACTGACCTTGATGGTCATCGGCTCGGTTGCGCAATGGTCCTGGCCGGCGCTGATGATCACCGGACCGATGGTGACGTTCCTGTCCGCTGTGACCGTCAGGTAGTAGGTGCGGCTGACCGTGGCCCGGGTCCGGCCGTTGATCATCGATACGCTCTGGCTGGTACCGCCGCCGGCGATGTTGACTCCCCGCATGGCAGGCAGTTCGAAGTCCGCCGACCACCCGATGTCCCCCTCGGCGGTGACCGTCATGACCACCACATCTCCCTGCCGGGCGGTTGTCTTGTCCAACTGGGCCCGGCAGGAGATGGCTCCGGTAGCCGCCGCCGGTACCATGGACAGCGACAGCACGCACAGCAGCCATCCCGCCGCGATCATCCCGCCCCTGCTGCGCTCACGGACCACCTTGGGCCTCACCATCGTTTTCCACTCCTGGGTTTGCCGCCCTTGAGCCTTTTCTGAACCGAGCGCTTGAGTTCCTGCTCATCCCGGTCCAGGGCCTTGAGAACCTGCAGGGCGTGTTCCCGGTCCATCCGCTCACCGGAATCCTTGTGGTCCCTATCGCCTGCAGGCTGTGATTTTTGCGGCTGCTGGTCCGGTTGCTGCTCGCCCTGCTGCTCTTGTTGCTTCTCCTGCTGCTGCTGCTCTTGCTGCTGCTCTTGCTGCTGCTGTTGGTTCTGCTGTTGGTTCTGCTGCCGGTCATCCTGCTGCGGTTTTTTTTGCTGGCCGGTCTGGTCCTGCTGCTGATCCTGCTTCTGCTGCTTGTCCTGGTTCTTTTTGTCCTGCTGTTGCTGCTGCTGTTGCTGCTGCTGTTGCCGAAGCATGGCCAGCGCCCGTTCCAGGTTGGTCAGGGCATCCTGCTGACCGGGTTCCATGGCCAGGGAGGCCTGCAACTTGTCCACCGCCTGCTGCAACTTGCCAGCTTCGAGCAGGGTCGTACCGCTGTTGTAGAGAGCCTCGGCCCGCAACGCGGGATCATCCGTCAACTCCAGGGTGCGGTCGAACTCCCGCAGGGCATCGTCATATTTCTTCAGACGGCTGAGGGTCTCCCCCATGGCCAGGCTGATGCGCGGATCATCGGGGTCGTGCACCAAAGCCGCCCCGAATTCCGACAGGGCGCTCTGGTAGTCCTGCTCGAGATAATCCTGCCGCCCCCGGGCCATGGCTTCGGCCTGGGGCGTGACGATTCCCGCGCTTCCCGGCGAGCCGGTGAACAGGACCAGCAGCAGGAGCACGGCCCCGACCGAAGCAGTGGATCGACGCCGGAAACCGCCAAAGCCCGCCAGCAGCAGGCATCGTCCCCAGAAGCAGACCAAGGCCAGGAGCAACGGCCACAGGTAACGTTCCTTGTAGGCCGAGATCCGCCTGTCCTCCAGGTCGCGCTTGCCCAGCCGCGCCAGTTCGGCGAACAACCGGTCACCAGCCATGCCGTCGACCCCGATCCGGAAAGCGTTGCCGCCGCCCATGGCCGCCAGCTTCTGCAATGAAGCCATGTCCAACCGACTCATGACCACCGAACCGTCCTGGTCCTTCATGAAACCCGCCGGCTGGCCCTTGTCGTCGGTCACCGGGATCAGCCCTCCCTCGGGCGAGCCCACCCCCACGGGGATGATGCGGATCCCGTCGTCCAGGCACTGCTTGGCCGCTTTCTCCCAGTTGCCTTCCAGATCCTCGCCATCGGTCACCAGCAGGATGGCCTGGAAACCGGGCGGCTGGTCGCCCCTGCCCCGGGTCAGCAGTTCGTGCGCCGTCTCGAGCGCCGCGGCGATGGCCGTGCCCTGCTCCGAGAGCATGTCCGGCCCGGCCATGTCCAGGAAGATGCGGGCCGTGGGATAATCCAGGGTCAAGGGGCACTGGATGAACGCCGAGCCCGCGAAGAAGACCAGGCCGACACGACTGTCGGTGAGCCGGTCGAAGAAGGCGTCGAGTTCACCCTTGGCGCGGCTGAGGCGGTCCGGCAGCACGTCCTGGGCCAGCATGGAATTGGAGATGTCCAGCGCCACCACGATGTCCGACCCCCGCTGGGTCACCGTCACCTCGCTTGCGCCCCACTGGGGTCGGGCCAAGGCGAGCAGCAGCCAGAACACGCCGGCCAGCAGCAGGAACCGGCTCCAGGCACGAAGCCGCGGGTGGTCCTCTTCGATGTGGGCCGGTCCCTGTTCCCCCAGCAATCGCCTCAAGCCTGCGCGGGCCAGGCTGTCGTGCCGGCGCAGCATCAGCCACAGCACAGGTATCAGCGGCACCGCATACAGCCAGATTTCCCGGGCGAATCTCATGGTTCGACGCTCCCGTTCACGGCAACCTCCTGGCCCACGTCGCTCGCAACAGGACCTCCAGCAGGACCAGCAGCAGGGCAGGCACAAGGCACCAACCGACCAGCTCCCGGTACCAGGTGCTGACCACTGTCTCGTAGCGTGCGGTCTCCAGCTTGTCGATGGTCCCGAAGATCTGCTTCAGCATGTCGGCATTGGTGGCCTGGAACATCCTGCCGCCCGTCTTGGCGGCGATCCGTCGCAGCAGATCCAGGTCCAGGTGGGATTCGACCTGCCGGGTGCGGCGGCCGAAGAAGGGGTCGTCCACCGGATAGGGTACCAGGCCCTCCTTGCCGATGGCCACGGTGTAGACCCTGACCTCCAGGGACTTGGCCAGGTCCGCGGCGGTTTCCGGCTCGAGGGTGGGGATGTTGTTGGCCCCGTCGGTCAGCAGGATCACCGTCTTGCTGGGGGAATCCGAATGCTTCAGGCGCGAGACGGCCGTGGCCAGGCCCAGCCCGATGGCCGTGCCGTCATCGATCAACCCCACCTGGACCTCGTCCAGGAAGCCGGTCAGGACCGGATGATCCAGGGTCAGGGGGCACTGGGTGAAGGCCTTGGCCGCGAACAGGACCAGGCCGATGCGATCGTGGGGCCTGCCGGCGATGAACCCCCTGATCACATCCTTGGCCGACTCCAGACGATCCTTGGGCTGGAAATCCAGGGAGCGCATGCTGCCGCTGATGTCCAGGGCCAGCACGATGTCGATGCCCCGGCCCTTGACCGTCTCGCTGTGATGGGCGATGCGCGGCCCGGCGACCCCCAGCACCATCAGGGTCATGGCCAGGCCCGACAGCACGGGCAGCAGGCGATGCACGCGCACCCTGAACGAGGGCCGGGCCCCGGACATGAGTGCCAGGTTGGCATGCCGCAGGACCGCTGCCGTGCCCGGAGCACGCAGACGGAGCCAGATGACCAGCAGCACAGGCAACTCCAGCAACAGCAACCAGGGTCGAGCCAGTTCCATCAGCATCTCCCCCGTTCCGGACCCGCGACGGCCGCCTCGGCTCCCAGCTCATGCTCCAGGTACGACCAGGCCTTGCCGGCCCGCAGTGAAACATCCACCGGAACCGGCGTGAATTCCGGCATGAGGCGGCAGTCGGCGATCAGCCGGAAAAAGTCGGCGGCCGCCCGGCGACAGTCGTTTCCCCTCAGTTCATGGGGCTGGTAGCGGGCGTGGTCCGCCTCGGCCATCACCGTAACCAGTCCCCGGACCGGATCCGGGTCGTAGGCCCTCTCCCGACAGGCCGTCACGATCTCCTCGGCGGTCATCTGCCGGGCGCCGATCAGATAGCGGTCTGCCAGGTAGCCGCGGATCAAACCCGCCAGACGATCCAGGAACAGGCGGTGTTCACCACGGGCCAGGAAACCGGAGGCCAGCAGATCCTCCAGACCACAGGCGGCCGCCAACCAGCCCGGCAACGGCAAGGGGGCATGGGGCAACGAGCGCGTGACCCGCTTCCTGCGGCGCCACCACCACCACGCCGCCAGCGCCAGGACCATCAATCCGGCCAGCCACAGAACCCAGGCGGCCGGGCTCCAGCCCAACCGGCGGGGATCCCGCACCGGAGCCATGGTCTGATCGTCATGCAGACGGCGCCCCACCTGGATGACCGGCGATGAACGTCCGGCCACGGCGACCCGGAACGGATCCAGCCGGTAGACCCTGAACCGCCGCACGAGCCGCGACCCGTCGGCAGGCGCAGCCGGCCAACCGGTCAGCTGCTTGGACGAGGAGGCGGGGTCCACGTCCGGCCCTCCGCCCCGATCCGAAACGGTCATCAGCCATTCCTGGTCCGGGACCAGAAGGGAATCGGGGTTCGCGGGCACGGGACCGGCCAGATCGACGCCCACGGTCAGCACATCCCCCAGCAGCAGGCTGTCCGGAGCCACCAGGAGGCGAGTCGGCGTCCACAGCGTGTCCCCCCAGGCCAGATGAACCAGGGCCGTGTCCGGCACCGCGGGCACGGTCGGCGATACGCCCGCTTGCGGCACTCCACCTTGCCCGCCGGGAACGGTCCCGGCAGCGGCGGTGCAGGCACAGGCCAGCCAGACCAGAACCGTCAGCGAGATCCGCGACCTGCCGGCGATCATGCCCGTCCCCTCAAGCGCCGCCCCTCGCGGCGCAGAAAGAACTGGCGCAGCGGCTCCACGTACCCCGCCTCCGCATCGACATCCACGAGATCCACCCCGCGCGACGCCAACAGGTGTTCCAACGCGCGGTCCCTGGCATCCACCCTGCCCGTCAGCTCCGCAGCCAGACGGGGGTCGGACGTATCGACGACCAGCCTGGCGCCGGTTTCGGCGTCACGCCATTCCACCAGGCCCACCGGCGGCAGGTTCTTCTCCCGTGGATCCCTGACCCGCACGGCCACCATGTCGTGCCGCCTCGCCAGGACCGAAAGGCTCACGTCGAAATCCCCCGCCCAGAAGTCCGAGACCAGGAACACCGTGGCCCGGCGCTTGAAGACCGAGCCCAGCAGTTGCAGGGGCGCGTTGAGATCGGTCCCGGTGCCGGTGGGCTGGAAGGTCAGCAGCTCCCGGATCAGCCGCAGCACATGGCTCTTGCCCTTGGCCGGGGGGATGAACTTCTCGACCCGGTCGCTGAACAGGACCAGCCCCACCTTGTCCTTGTTGGCGATGGCCGCGAAGGCGAGCACGCCGCACAGCTCGGCGGCGGCCTCCACCTTGAAACCGCCGCCGGAACCGAACCACCCGCTGCGGCTCATGTCCACGGCGAGCACCACGGTCAGTTCGCGCTCCTCCTCGTAGATCTTGACGAAGGGCTCGCCGGTCCGCGCGGTCACGTTCCAGTCGATGGTCCGGATGTCGTCGCCGGGTACGTACTCCCGCACCTCGCGGAATTCCATGCCGGTGCCCTTGAACACCGACTGGTACTCCCCGGAGAACACCTCCTCCACCAGGCGCCGCGTCCGGATCTCGATCCGGCGCACCGCGGCCAGGATCTCCGGCGGGATGCGCTGGGTCCCCTGCCTGCGTTCCGGCTGCATCACGGCACCGCGACCTGGGCCAGCAGGACGGCCACGATGTCCTCGCTGGTCATGTCCTGGGCTTCGGCCTCGTAGGTCACCAGCACCCGGTGGCGCAGGGTGTCCGGAGCCACCGCCTTGACGTCCTCTGGCACCACGAAGGCCCGCCCCCGCAGCAGCGCGTGGGCGCGGGCCAGTTGGGTCAGCGCCAGGGTCGCCCGCGGCGACGCGCCCCAGGCGATCAGGGGGGCCAGATCCAGGCCCGCGGCCGCGGGATCGCGCGAGGCGAACACGAGGTCCAGGATGTAGGCCTTGATCTTCTCGTCGATGAACACGGCGTTGACCGCCCCGCGCACCTCGCGGATGCCCGCCGGGCCGATGACCGGCGAGATGTCCGGCACCTCGCGCCCCGCCATGCGGTCCAGGATGGCCATTTCCTCCTCGCGGTCCGGGTATTCGATCCTGAGCTTCAGGAGAAAACGGTCCACCTGGGCCTCGGGCAGGGGATAGGTGCCCTCCTGCTCGATGGGATTCTGGGTGGCCAGCACGAGGAACGGGTCGTCCATGGCGAAGGTCTGCCCGCCGATGGTGACCTGCCGTTCCTGCATAGCCTGCAGGGCGCTCTGGACCTTGGCCGGGGCCCGGTTGATCTCGTCGGCGAGAATGATGTTGCTGAAGACCGGGCCGCGCTTGACGGTGAACTCCCCCGTCTCGCGGTTGTAGATCGTGGTGCCGGTGATGTCGGCCGGCAACAGGTCGGGGGTGAACTGGATGCGGCGGAAATCCGCGTCGATGGCACGGGCCAGGGTACTGACGGCCAGGGTCTTGGCCAGGCCGGGCACCCCCTCCAACAGGATGTGGCCGCCGGTGATCATGCCCAGCAGCAGACCCTCCATCATGTGGCGTTGGCCCACGATGACCTTGCCCGTCTCCGCCAGCACTCCCGCGAGGCGGGAGGCCATCTCCTCGGCCTGCACCTTGTCCAGCAAACGATATTCGGTCATGGCTACCTTCCACTGCCCGGGGTAACCGGAAAACCCCGGTCCCCCATTCCAGAATTCGCGTCCGTCAACAGCCCGTTGAAACGGACGGGCCCGTCGCCTGGTTCCCGATTTTCGGGCGGCCCGTGCACGTTACACGTCGCCCCACAATACGCCGCCCCTTTTTTCTTGCCAAGCCAAGGGAAAAGTCTTTCAATGAACGATGATTTTCGCGCCGCCGACGAGCGGCTCCCGGCGCCCCGGCACCGCAACCTTCGCGGAGGATGGATTGAGGCTCAGCAAGCACAAGATCGAGTACCTGTCGGACAAGATCCTCAAGATGATCCAGGATCATCCCCAGATCCACATCCTAGCCAACGAGGACCTGCTGGTCCGCGCGGTGGACGACGCCATCATGGAGAACATGCAGGCCGAGGACGAGATCGACGCCGAGGTGGAAGGCCTCATCAGCCAGAACGTCGAGGAGATCCGGGCCATGGACATGGACGTGGGCGCCCTGCGCAACAAGATGAAGCGCGAGATCGCGCGCAAACGGAACTTCACCCTGTAGACGGAGGAATCCCGTGCGATTGACCGAGGAACGCGTCGCGGTGCTTGCACGCCAGGTCTGTGACCGTCTGCTGGACGAGGAGATCATCGACCTGGAAATCGCCGAGATCGATTTCCGCCACCTGATCGAGGCCCTGATCCTCAGGGACCTGAAGATCGAGGACGAGATCGACGAGGAAGCCACCGCCTTCCTGCTCAAGAACAAGCCCAACCTGGAAGAAGGCTCCACCGAGTGGGAAATCGAACTGGAGCGCAAGAAGGAAGACCTGGCCGTGGCCCGCGGTTATGTGGCCTTCTGAACTCCCTCCCCTGAGCCAGCCCCCCTTTGATATCCCCGTGCCGACGGGAGTGGTCTGATGAAGGTCATGGTCCTGACCCCTTACCTGCCCCACCGCAAGGTGGGCCACGGGGGCGGCACCGCGGTGCGGGATCTGGTCACCTGGCTGGCCCGGGACCATCAGGTGCTAGTGGCCTCCCTGCTGCGGGAAGGCGAGGACGAACTCCTGAGCGAGGTCCGCGACCTGGGCGTCCGGGTGGTCGGGATCCCTTTCCGGGACCGGAACACGCGCGGTCTGCCGCGACTGCTGCTGACTGCCGACAGGGGTGCGGCGGCGGCCGCCGCCCTGGCCACGGGCCACCCCTTCTACATCCGCAAGTACTGGTCGCCTTCG
>CAYPVD010000036.1:0-17906 GCA_964414055.1 uncultured Fibrobacteraceae bacterium | reverse complement strand
GGGAGTTCACGGTGCTGGCCACCCATGAGGACGCTTTCGACTTCCTGGAGGGAGTCGAACACTGGACCGTGACCTCCTGCCCGGGAGCCAGGGGAGGAGCCCTGCGCAAGGCCGTCTTCACCCAGGTCGGTCTGCCCGGACTCTGTCGAAGTCTGCAGGCGGAGCTGCTGCACAGCCTCCAGTTCATCGCGCCCTTGCGGGCGACCTGCCGTCGGGTGGTGACCGTCCACGATCTGGCCTGGAAGTCCCATGCCGGGATTTTGCAGACCTCCCGGCGGTTGTACTACGACCTGCTGGTGCCCCGTTCCCTGCGCGCGGCCGACGCCATCGTGACCAACAGCGAAAGCACGGCCGAGGATGTGCGGTCCTTTCTGCCCGAGGCGGCCGGCAGGGTGCACACGACCCCCTTCGGCACCCCGTCCTGGGTGTGGCGGATGACGGCCGACGATCCGGTTGAAGGGGAGGCGGCCCAGGAGTCCCCCTCGGCGCGGCCCTATTTCCTGTTCGTGGGGACCCTGGAACCGCGCAAGAACCTGGAACGCCTGCTGGACGCCTACGAGGTGTTCGTGTCCGAAAGCCGGAGCCATGGGCGCACCGAGCAGGAGATCCCCGATCTCCGGCTGGCCGGGGCCAGGGGCTGGCGGGATGGTCGCCTGCGGAAAAAGATGGGTCGCCTGATGGATACCGGGCGCCTCGAAGTGCTGGATTATTGCTCTCCACGGCGGCTCTGGGGGCTGTACAGCAGGGCCTCCGGGATGGTCTTTCCCTCCTTGCACGAAGGATTCGGCTTCCCTATTCTCGAAGCCATGGCGGCCGGTTGTCCGGTCCTGACTTCCGGACGAGGCGCCATGCGGGAAGTGGCAGGGCCCGAGGCGGTGTTCGTGACCCCGGAAGACGTAGCTTCCATCAGCCGGGGCCTGCTGGATCTGGCCTGGGATGAGGCGGGGAATTCACGCCGCCGGCGGTCGGGATTGCAACGGGCGCGGCAGTGGAACTGGGAGCGAACCGCCGACGCGACCTGTGAAGTCTACCGACGGGTTCTGGGCGACCGGCGCTGACCCATGGTTTTTTTGATTGCCCGTGGATCGGACTTGGAATAACTTGACCGAGCCGAAGCATTGGCGAAGGGGTCCCTTGGGCATGCTTGGCCGTGGTGTAATCAGGGAGGATTCGTGGATCTGGGCATCGTAGCAGTACTGGGTTTTGCAGTCGCATTCCTTATGTCCTGGCTTGTCCAGCCGCATTTCAGGAACCTGGGTTTCCTGACCGATATCGTCGACCATCCCGGATATCGCCGCCCTCATCGCGAGCCGGTGCCGCGGACCGGCGGCATGGCCATCTTCATCAGCTTCTTCTGCGCCCTGTTCTTCCTCGAAAACGTCATCCTGCACACCGAATTGCCCTGGTCCTGGCTGGGGATCCTCATCGGCGCCGGCCTGGCCATCCTGGCCCTGGGGGTCGGGGACGACCGTTTCGGGATCCACGCCGAGAAGAAGCTGTACGGACAGATCATCATCATCCTGGTGCTGATGGTCTTCGGGCAGCGCATGGACACCGTGTCCCTGCCCGGCCTGGGAAGCTTCGATCTGGGCGGCTGGGCCTGGCCCTTCACCATGTTCTGGTACCTGGGCTTCATCAACTCCATGAACCTGATCGACGGGTTGGACGGCCTGGCCAGCGGGATCAGCATCCTGGCCGCCCTGACGCTGGTGGCGGTTTCCCTGGCGGTGGGGGAACTGTACTCCACCCTCTTCGCTGCGACCCTGTGCGGAGCCACCCTGGCCTTCCTGTACTGGAATATAAGCTCGCGCAAGATCTTCCTGGGCGACTCGGGCAGCATGTGGATGGGGCTGATGCTGGCCAGCCTGATGCTGAACCTGAGTCAGCGGGTCGGGGTGAGCCTGCCGGTGCTGCTGGCCCCCATGATCGTGCCCATCTGGGACACGGGCACCACGATCCTGCGGCGCTACAGGCGCCGGACATCCATCTTCCTGGCCGATGATTTCCACCTGCATCACCGTCTGCTGCGCCTGGGTTTCAGCCCCCGGGGCGCGGTCATCCATCTGCTGCTGCTGACGGCCGGGACCATCCTGTTCGCCCTGAGCGACTATCTGGACCAGGCCTGGCTCGGTCTGCCCGCCCTGGGGGCCTGGATGCTGGCTGCCCAGCTGGGTGCCATGCGCCATCTCCAGAACCGCCAGCGGGGGCTCGACCTGTTCTCGGAACTCTCCTACGCCCTGGGGTTCGACGACCGGCCCGATATCCTGACCGATCAGGTCGGCCGCAACGTGGCCGACATCATAGATCTGCAGGCCGAACGTCAGAAAGTGGGCTACCGGGCGGATCTGCCCAAGGAGGGGACCACCGATTCCCAGGCCGTGGTCCACCCGCTCCCCGGCGCGTTGCCACTCGATCCTGATGATGACGGGAACACCCATGCCATTCACCCCTCTGCCGAGGATCCTCAGCACAGACCTTGAGTTTCTGGCCGGCAAGTCTTCCCTGGGGCTGGACATCGGGTGCGGGGACGGCCGTCTGGGCCGCCGCCTGCAGCGGGGCGGTCTTCGTGTGTGGGGGCTGGATCGCTACGCGGGCCTGTCGGTCGGCGAAGTGGATGTCGTGGGGGACGCCCTGGCCCTGCCCGTGGCGCAGGGCAGTGTGGACCTGATCCTGGCGGCGAACCTCGTGCGGCACCTGTTGCCGCAGGATGCCGGGGGCGGTTTCATCCTGCGCTGGTATGAATCCCTGCGTCCTGGAGGAATCATGTATATCCTTGAGGATATGCCGGACTGCTCGACTCCCCAGCGCCGCAACTATCATGATCTGCAGCTGATCCTGGCGCGGATCATAGGCCGGGGTCGTGGAGCCCTGGTGGAACCGGAAGTCCTGCAGGCACCTTTGAGCGCCCTGCCTGCCGGAGCTCAAGTACAGCAGGGGAACGGCCCCAACCGGCGCCGTGCCGATCCCGGCCCGGTGCTTGACATGTTGTCCGGATCCGGAGGTCGGCCTTCCGGATCCGTCAGGCGCCTGATGAGTTCCATTTCCCGGTTCGGTCTGGAGTACGGCAACTTCTGGTGGGTGCGCGTGGTCCGGAAAGGGGATTAGTCATGGGATCTTCGCCCAGGATTGTCGGGTCGATCTTCCTGCTGTTTCTGGTTCTGGTGCTGATTGCCGGTTTCTTCGCCGGCGGGACGGTTTCCCTCGTCCCCTGGCGGGAGATCAGGGCGGTGGTCATCGAGAGCGACGACTGGGGCCTGGCCGGGTTCATTCCCACAGCCGGCGCGCTGGACGGTATCGACCGGAATCGACTGAGTCCCGGCCGCTTTCCGGCCGTGTACTGGGGCTCGACCCTGGAGGACAGCACGATGGTCGCCGATCTGGCGAGGGTCCTCGCCGCTGCCTGGGGTTGGGACGGATTGTCCGCCGTCATGCAGGCCAACTATGTCATGGGATCCTTGTCCTGGCAGTCCCAGGGGGGCCAGTGGGGGTGGCGGCGGTACCTGTGGCCGGAATTCTCCCGCGCCTATGAACGACCGGGCCTGTCCGCGGCCGTCTCGGAGGCGTTGGCTGCCGGTGTCTGGTATCCCGAATTGCACGCCCTTTATCATTACGATCCGACCATCAGGAAAGCGGTCACCGGGGACGATCCCGTGGCCCGGGAGGCCGCCCGTCGCGGTGTCATGCTCTTTCCGGGCAGCGAGCAGGCCCGTGAACTGGCTCCCGGACGGCCCCTCGGCGACCTTGCCGGGGAGTTGGATCTCTCCCTGGAGGTGTTCGTCTCTGCTTTCGGCAGACCCGTGGCCTCGGTCATCGCCCCGGATTACACCTGGGACAGCCGCGTGGAGGACCTTTGGTCGAGCCGCGGCCTGAGGATCATCCAGGCCAAGCGGGAACAGCGCTTCATGGGCCGGAAGTGGGGTACGGTCTCCCGGATCCGGAAGGTTTTGCAACAGCGATGGGAGCGTCTTGTCCACCGGGACCGGTCATATCTGGAGCGCAATTGCCGTTTCGAGCCGGTCCAGAATCCTGATCCCGGCAAGGTTGTGGATCAATGTCTGGTGGAGGTCCAGGAAGCCTGGAAGCGCGGGGAACCGGCCATCATCGAGGCTCATCGGATCAATTTCGTCCATACGGAGCCGGAAATCGTCAGGGAGGGACAAGGCGCCTTGAGGGACCTGCTTGTGGGCATCAGCGGCCACGGCGACGCCGGTCCTCTTTTCTTGACCGATGTGGAGGTGGCGTCCCTCGATCGCCACGGGGTGAGCGCCTGCAGGCGCGGCAAGGTCATCGTGGTGAGAAACCTGTCCTGCTCGGGTCGCCTGGTGCCGTTGGCTGTCGCGGGATACCCCGACAGGGTGTGCTGGCTGGCTGCTCGCACCGTGGTGGTGATGGAGGCAGGCAACATGCGTCTGCTGGAACGAGTGGGTGTCCCATGATAATTAGGGAATTGGATGAGGCTGAAGATTTTGCGCCGGCCTTTTTGATCATGAATGTGAATCTTCAGGAAAAAGTCTGGAATTTATGCCATTGACCATCCGCGGAAGTTATGATATAATCATCTCTAGGCGTGGATTCAGAACATATTCGTGAGCTTTCAGGGTCGGTTGTGGCCGCTACGGGAGGTCTCCCGCACACATTTGGCTAATGCGCATCATGGCGGACCGGTTTACTGGTAGGCCGGTCGGAATCGACAACGGTAGGAATCATGACCCTGAGGACGCCATCCTCAACCTAACCACTACTGCTGACGTCCAGGCGAACCGGTTTGCCTGGCTGTTGGTTACGATGGAGGATCTGCATGCGAGCATCCGGATTTCACCCCCATAAAATTGCCTGGTTGGCGTGCCTGGTTTCCCTGGTTGTGCTTTCTGCGCCGACGGCCTGGGCGACATCCCCGGGCCAGGTCATTTACGAAGGCTCCTTCGACGCCGGCGATATCACCTGGCAGAATGATCCCCAGGGTGTGGCCCTGCCTGTGCTGCCGGGAACTTTCGCCCTGGCCCAGCCCGGTTTGCCCAACGTGCCCGTGCGTCGGTTGCTGCTGCTGGTGCCGGTGGATATGGAGGTGACCTCCGCCTGGGTCGAGCCGCTGCAGATCCATACCGAGAAATTCTCTCGCCCGGTGCCCGTGGCCGGACCCTACATGTCGGATGACGGTACGGCGGTGGCCGAAGCCACCATGAAACGCGGCGAGGCGGGTTTTCCCGCCAGCTGGGGTGATTTCGGGGGCAGTCATTTCTGGCGCGGTTACCAGCTGGTGGCCGTCAACGTGTATCCCATGCGGGAGATGGATTCCTCGGCCGGTGGCAGCGTGGAATTCCTGGATGCCTACGCGGTCCGTGTCGAGATGCAACCACGGGCAGCCATGCCGGACTATGTGCGCCGCGAGCGCCTGATTCCGGGCGAGGCCGCCGACAACGCCCGCGTGTTGCGTGATCTGGTCGCCAACCCCGAGGCCGTTTCCGGCTACCTGCGGGACAACGGCGTCGCCGTGACGGCCGACAAGGGCGATTTCCAGCCCACCTCCGCGCCCAGCCTCGAAGGCAGCGGCGTGACCTACCTGATCATCACCTCCGAGGCGCTGGCTGCGGAGTTCCAGCGTCTGGCCGATTTCAAGACCGCGCAGGGTATCCCCACCGTGGTGGCGACCCGCGAGCAGATCGCCGCGGAATACCGCAACGGTGCCGACATCCAGGAAACCATCCGCATGTACATCCGAGCCGCCTACCAGAAGTGGGGCGTCCAGTTCGTCCTGCTGGGTGGGGACACCGATGTCCTGCCGCCCCGTTACGTGGAGAACAGCTACTACCCATCGACCGGTTCGACGATGATCCCCACGGATCTCTATTTCGCCTGCCTGGACGGCAACTGGAATCTCAACGGCAATTCCCAGTTCGGTGAGCCGGCCGTGGGCGCTGATCCCGGCGATGCGTGCGATTTCGCAGAAGAGGTGTACCTGGGCCGGGCCACCGTCAGCACCGTCGCCCAGACGGAAGTGTTCGTGGACAAGGTCATGGCCTATGAGAGTACGGCCGCCGGCGCGGGCTGGCCGGACAGGGTGCTGTTCGCCGCCGAGGTCCTTTTCCCCTCGGACTTCCATCCCGGTGATGCCATCAGCCTGGACGGCGCCCAGTTCGCCGACCAGCAGATCAACGAGCTGATCAACGTCTGCACCGACATGCAGTACATGCGCATGTACGAGACCGATCAGCTCTATCCCCGTGATGCGCCCCTGACCCGTGCGGCTCTGATCGACACCTTGAACAACGGGCGTTACGGGATCTTCAACCAGATCGGCCATGGCTATTACTTCAACATGTCGGTCGGCGACGCCAACTTCATGAACGCGGACGCCGACGCCCTGGTCAACGGCGACCACACCTTCCTGATCTTCGCGCTGAACTGCGCCTCCGGGGCCTTCGACAACTCCTGTCTCCTGGAAAGGTTCGTGCAGAATCCCAACGGCGGGGCCATTTGCGCCCTGGGTTCGGCCCGGGCCGCTTTCCCCTACAACTCCAACAATTACCAGCAGGAGTTCTTCAGCCAGCTCTACTGCCGCAATGAATTCAGGGTGGGGCGCACCATGGCCCTCAGCCGACTGCCCTTCCTCGGGGCCACTGCCAACAATTACGTCGACCGCTGGACTTTCGAGAACTACACCCTGCTCGGTGACCCGACCCTCGGCATCTGGACCAGCAGTCCCGATCCGGTGAGCCTGAATGCGCCCGCCAGCCTGGATCTGGGGCAGCAGCAGGTGTACATCAGCGTGTCGGCCGGCGGGAGCCCGGTTGAAGGCGCATTGGTGTGCCTGGCCATGGCCGGCGAAGATTACGAGTATGGTGTGACCAACGCTTCCGGTCTCGCCACCCTGGATTTCCTGCCGGGGCATGAGGGGGACGCCGTTCTGACGGTGACCGGCGAGAACCTGCACCTGACGACGATGGCCATTCCGGTGGCCACCTCCAATCCCTATCTCACTCTCACTACCATGGACATCGCCGACGACGGCACCGTCGGCAGCAGCGGCAACGGCAACGGGATCATTGACGCGGGAGAGACCGTGGCGCTCACGGCCACCCTGCAGGAAACCGGCGGAGGCGCCTTATCGGGTCTCAGCGGCACTCTCACGGCCCTGGATACGGGCGCCACGGTGGTTTCCGGAACCGTCTCCTTCCCCGATGTGGGTGCGGGCGGCTCCACGACGGCCACCAGTCCCTTCCTGGTGACATTCGATTCCTCGGTGGCAGACGGTACGGCCCTGGAATTCCAGCTCGCCGTCACCAACGGGGTCAATACGGCTCTTTCGGATTATGTCACCGAGGTCAAGGCGCCCCAAATCGAGCCGGTTTCCCTGGACTGGGAAGATGACACCTACGGCAACGGGAACGGCATGATCGAAAGCGGAGAACGCCTGGTCGTCACCGTGAAGCTCAAGAATTACGGTTTCGGGGTGGCCGATCAGGTGACGGGCACCATGTATGCGGGCAACACCAACGTCGTGGTCTATGATTCCCAGGCGACCTGGAGCAACCTGGGTTTGATGGATGAGGCAGCCGGCAGTCAGACCTATTCCCTGTCCATCACCGACGCGGTGAAAGCAGGCCCCTCCTACATCCTGTTCGTGGACAACTACGGCCGGACGTATCGCCATGATTTCACCCTGGACCGGCCTGATGCGGTCACGGACATCGTCGCGGATACTTCCGAGGGGGCGGATATCATCGCCCTGAGCTGGACGCAGCCCACTTCTCCGGCCATTCTGGGTTACGAGGTATTTCGTGCCCAGAGCGAGTTCGGGCAGTACAGCAGGATCAACAGCGACCTGGTGGCCGGGACGGCCTACTACCGGGATGAGGGACTGGGCCTGTTGACCGAGTATTTCTACAAGGTCGTCGCCGTGGATTCATCCCTGGTGCCCAGCGCCTATTCCGACGTGATCGCCCAGAGTACGGCTCCGGCGGAGGCGGAGAATTTTCCCATGGGATTCGGTTCGGAGACCAGCAGCCATCTGGCCGTGGGCGATGTGGACGGCGACGGCAACAACGAGATCGTGTTGGCCGCCGATGAGATTTACGTCTGGCACGCCAACGGAGAGGAACTCCTCGACGGTGACGGCAATTCCCAGACCCTGGGCAATTTCACCAACCTGGGTTCGGATTTCGATCCGGCGGGCGTGGTCCTGGCCGAGTTGGACCACCAGCCGGGACAGGAGATCATCGTCAGCGAGCAGGGCGACCAGTACGCCATTCATATCTATCGGCATGACGGGACCGAGATGCCCGGCTGGCCGCAGACCATGAATACCTGGAACTGGGCGACTCCCGCGGTCGGCGACATCGACGGCGACGGCGAACCCGAGATCGTCGTCAACACCCTCAACGGCATCAACTGGGCGTGGCATGTCGACGGCACCGAGGTTCGGGACGGCGACAATAATCCCGCCACCAACGGCGTCTTCTACGTGCGCGACGGCGCCACTCATGAGTGGTCCATGAGCGGACCGGCCCTCTACGACCTGGACGGGGACGGGGCCAAGGACGTGATCTTCGGCACCCGCAACGACAGTTCCGGACTCAAGCGCCTGATGGCCATCAAGTACGACGGTACCGACGTGCCCGGTTTCCCGCGTTCGGTCAACGGTGCGGTGGGTGCCAGCCCCGCCGTGGCCGACCTGAACAACGACGGCATGGTGGAGATCGTTTTCTTCACGAACTGGGGGTATGTCTACGCCATCCAGGCCGACGGCACCGACTACCCCGGTTTCCCAGTTTCTCCTGGTTATTCCGTCAGCCTCAACTGGGTCACCAGCCCCGGTGTGGGCGACCTGGACGGCGACGGCCAGTTGGAGATCGTCTACGCAGCCAACGCTACGGGGCTCGACAGCCGCCTGGTCGTCCTCGATACCGATGTGGCGGGAGGCACTTCGGGTACGGTCCTGTCGGGTCGGCCCGTGGCCCTGCCCGGCAGCTCGGAAGGCAGCCCAGTCATCGGCGATATCGACGGCGACGGTTCTCCGGAAGTGATCCACGGTATCGGCGGCGGCGATGAGAACGCGCCGGACAACATGTATGCCTTCCACGCCGACGGTACGCCCGTGGCGGGGTTCCCCATCTCGCTGAAGGGCCCGGCCATGCCTTCGGCCGTCATCTGCGACCTGGATCACGACTGGGACGTGGACATCGTCTACGGCGGCTGGGGGCGGGAAGTCCACGTGTGGGACATGCCTTTCGCTTTCGACCCTGTGGATATCTACTGGCCCACGTTCCACGGCAACATGAAACGCGACGGTGTCTACTTGAGGCGCTCCCTGGTCGATGTCCCCGGCGGAGAGGCTGTTCCCGGCAAGAGGTTGCTCGTGGAGCCGCCGTATCCCAACCCCTTCAATCCCACCACCTCGGTGAAGCTCTACGTGCCGCGCAGTTCCGATCTGCAGGTGGGGATCTACGACATCCAGGGCCGCAGGATCCGCGATCTGCATTCCGGTCCGGTTTCCCAGGGCTGGCACACCCTGGTCTGGGATGGGCAGGACAATACGGGCTCGCGACAGGCCAGCGGGGTGTATTTCATGAGGGCGGGTACGGCCGACGGGTCCCGGACCTTCAAGCTGACACTCGTGAAATAGCCTGCGTTCACGATTATTCAGGCAGTGGCCGAGAGGGGCCCCGGATCACCCGGGGCCCCTGTTGTCCGTGATGACTGGCTGATACCTCGTTGACCGGATATCCCCGGTTCTATAAGTTGTGGATGCTGGCCCATAAGCCCATTTGCTCACTTCGGGGGAAGGACACCCTGTTGCATCTGCTGTTGTTCTCTGGTCCGGATCATTATCGTACGTTCAGGAGTCCCCTGTGGTTGCCGCTGGCATTCCTGGTGCTGGTCGTGATGGCGGGGTGCCGGGCGGAAGGTCCCGACACCGAGGAGGCGACCGTGTCGGCGCCGATGGGACAGCCCGTGCCCGGTGGAACGGCGGTGGTGGCGATTCCCGCGGATCCCGGGGTGCTCAATCCCCTGCTGTACAACTCCGCCCTGGCCGGGATGATCTACTCGGAACTGCACGACGGCCTGGCGGAGATGGCCGAGGACCTGAAGTGGGAACCGCGTATCGCCACCGGGTGGGATGCCGCGGCCGACGGCTTGTCGTTGACGTACCACCTGAGGCCGTGGCGGTGGGCGGACGGATTCCCCCTGACAGCCAGGGACGTGGTCCGTTCTTTTCAGTTATTCAAGGACGACCGGATCGCCAGCCCGCGCCGGGGATTTTTCCGGGAAGTGGTATCGGCTACCGCCCTCGATTCGGTCACCGTCCGGTATCGGTTCGCCCATCCGGTATCCGATCCCGTACAAAGGACATGGCACCACATCCTGCCTTACCATGTGGTCAAGGATTATGATCCTGCGGATGTGGACCGCTGGCCCCTCAACGAACACCCCCTGTCCAACGGTCCGTTCATCCTGGTTTCCCGGTCCCATAACAGCGAGTTGGCGCTGGCACCCAATCCCCGCTATCCGGGACCGGCCGCGCTTCTGGCCAGGGTCGTGTTGCGGATCATCCCCGAGGCCAGCGCCCGTGTCCTGGCCCTGGAGACGGGTGAGGTCGATCTTGTCGACCACCTCGCGCCCGCCGACGCCAAACGCCTGGAGCGAAAGGGGGCCGTTCGGGTGGTCGCCACGGGTGGTCGCCGCTTCTACTACCTGCAATGGAATCTTGAAAATCCGCGTTTCAGGGACGCCATGACGAGGAGGGCGCTATCGCTTGCCATCGACCGTGAGGGTATGATCGGGACCCTGCTGGAAGGTTATGGAAGTCCGGCCGCTTCACCCATTCCCCCGGCGGTCTGGAATCACGACACCGAGTTGAAACCCGACGCATTCGACCCCGCCGAGGCCCGACGTCTCCTGGCCCAGGCCGGTTGGCGTGATGGGGACGGGGACGGCATCCTGGAAAGAGACGGGTTGAAGCTGGAATTCGAGATCCTCAGCCGGCAGGGCGACCCGGTGCGCGAGAACGGGGGAGTGATGCTCAAGGCGGCGTTTGCCGGCGTCGGCGCAACCGTCACCCTGGAATCTCGAACTGGCAGCGGGGCTGGACCGTCTGCAGGCCGGACGTTTCGATGCCTACTTCGGGTTGTTGAACGCCAACCTCTATGGTGATCCGTCGGGATATGTCAGTTCCCGCGCCACCGGCCAGTTCAACAAGGGGCACTATGCCAACGCGCGCGTCGATTCCCTGCTGGACAGGGCCCTGGGCACCCGGAACAGGGACGATGCTTTGCCCCTGTGGTTCGACCTGCAGGAGACCCTCGCCGAGGATCCCCCCTGTGCCTACCTGTTCTACCCGGATAATCTCGTCGGGGTGGACAAGCGCCTGCGGAACGTCCGTCCGCATCTGCTTTCCCCCCTCAACAACCTGTCCGCCTGGTGGATCGCACCCGCTGACAGGAAATACCGCAGCGGTCAATGATGCATTCCCCCTGCTGTTGTGGTGCCCTGTAATATTTTGTACATTTTCCACTATGGTTGTTTTTCCTCCCGGCAACATGTCCGGTCTTTATCCCCGAGGTGTATTGGTGAGCAGGAATATTAACATCTTGGCGGTTATGGCCGCCTGTGTCGTCTTCTCCCTGCCCGGGTGCGGCTCCAGCACCGACCCCCGGTCGGGTGGGGCGGAATTCACCTATCTGCCCGACGCCGGATCCCTGACGGTCGTCGAGGGAACGCTCACTTCCTTTCAGGTCACGTCCGTGAATGTCGCAACCTATTCCGTGCAGTGGACCGTGGATGATGTCGTGGTTTCCCAGTCGCCCGGTTTCAGTTACTTGGCTTCCCCTAAGGGGTTGCATACGGTAAGGGCGGAGGTCACGTATGACGAAGGCAATGATTCGCATCAATGGGTGGTGACGGTGAACGAGGAACAGTCATCGGGGCCGCCGATGGTCGGTAGTGTCGAGGTCAGGGACGGGGCCCGGCCGGGTTCCGTCCGCATCAGCTGGATAGCTGTGGCCGGGAGTGACAATCCTGTCACCGATTACCTGATCGGCTGCAGCTTCAAAGGTAACCTGGATGCCGACAACTGGGACTCGGCCGATGTGCTGGTGGACGTACCGGTTTCGGGAAGTATCGGCTACGTCGAGGAATTGACCACCGATGACGGTATGATTCCCGGCAGCAGGGCCTGGTTCGGTGTCAGGGCCCTTGATGACCAGGGTCAACTGTCTCCCTTGCCATTGAGCCATTCCTTCCTGATCTCATATCCCTGGGATCTGACCGGTTTCGTGCAGGATGATGCAGGTTCCCCCCTGGCCAGCGTGATCCTGAGTTTCGAATCCGGCATGGGCAGTTCCAGCATCTCCTCGGGGTTGGACGGCTCTTTCACCCAGGGCCCGTTCAGCAGCGCCGACTCGATAAGGGTGACGGCGGTCGCCATCGATCCTGAATATTACACTTTCACCAGTTCTTACCTGCATGTATCGCAGGCGGCTCAGCCGCTGCGGATAACGATGCTTTACAAATACGGTGCCGATGCCACGTGCAACCCCAACGGGGGGGATTTTCTTTCCTACTTGAGGTACATGACCAGGACGAGCGATATGGAAGAAAGCAGTATCCTGCATAAATGGAATTCCTACCCCTTGCGCGTGTTCGTCCCTGTATTTGTAAGGGATGATGGTGTGGACTTCGGTTCGCTCTGTCTGCAGGCCATGGAATACTGGAACACCGCCGTCGGCCAGGACCTCCTGGTGCAGGAGGCGGTGGCCGGGGATGCCGACGTGATTGTCGATTTCGCGTCACTGGGACCCAACCGGAACGGGCAGGTTGTCCTGCTGGAGCCCCAGGGGGTGCTGGGCAGGGTCACTCCCGTGCACATGCGTGTGGACATCGATAGGGATATTACCGGTGTGGGGGATGTGCCTACCGCCCCTGCGGTAAAGGGTGTCTGCCTGCATGAGTTCGGACACGTTTTGGGCCTGTATGAACACAGTAGCTGTGACGGATACCGGTTGATGAACGCGGGAAACGGTACCTTCGCCTTCCAGCCCGACAATCCACATCCCATTGCCGAGGACGAGATCAACGCCGTGCGCAGTCTGAGGCAACTGGCCGATGGAGTGGACCTCGCGGGATATTGGCGGTAAGGCTACGCCAAATGAACAGGCCGTTTGACAATATTGAAAAGGGACAGTATTGTGCCGGCATAATACTTTCAACAATGCTGGATAAACCCCAACCAGGAGGCCGTGATGCCCCGCAAGAACTCTTCGATCCTGACCGACTTGAGTACCGGCGACCTCAAACGCCTGCTTGCCGCACGGGAAAGAATCGATGTCCTTGAGAGCGAGAGACAGCGTCTGGTGAAGGAACTGGGTCGCGTGGAGAAGGAACTGGGCCGTCTTCTTGCCGGCGGAACTCCCGCTGTGGCCAAGGCCGGGAAAAAGGCCAAGGCGGTCAAGAAGAAGCGGGGCCGGAAGAAGGTCGCGGCCCGCAAGGCCGCGGGCGCCAGGAAGACCGGAACCAAGCGGGCCGGCGGGAAAAAAGTCGTGGGTAAGAAGGTGGGCAGGAAGAAGACTTCAGCTCGCAAAGGCGCCGCCCGGGTCAAGCTGGAGGACGTGGTGCTGGGGGTCCTGAAGAAAAACGGGGCACCCATGAATTTCAAGGAACTGTTCAGCACCATCGTCGACGGCAAGCTCTTCAGGAGCAAGAGCAAGAACTTCGACAACGTGTTGCGGCGTACCCTCTCCACGAGCAAGCTCATAAAGCGTGTCAGTCGGGGCGTGTACGACGCGGCCTGAGGAAAGCACGGAAAGACCCTTACGCCCCGGGACGGCCCGGGGCGTTTTTCGTGGGAACAGCCTGGCTGCCCTGTTTTCTAGCCGGGAGGCCAGTTCATCTGGCGTCCGCCGAGAATATGCAGATGGAGATGATCCACGGCCTGCCCTCCCTGCCGACCGCAGTTGATGACGAACCGGTAGCCGGATTCGGCCAGTCCTTCGGCGGCGGCGATGTTCGTGGCCGCCAGAATCAGTCCCCCCATCAGGTCCCTGTCTTCGGCCTCCAGGTCGGCCAGGCTGCCGATGTGGCGTCTGGGAATCAGGAGGATGTGCACCGGGGCCTGGGGCTCGATGTCCCTGAAGGCCAGGAAGTCCTCGTCGCCGAACACCTCGGTGGCCGGAATCTTTCCTGCGGCGATATCGCAAAAGATACAGTTGGGCATGGTCACGACCTCCCGGGTTGCGGACAACTGATTTTTCCCCGCATCCAGTCTATCACCTCTTGCGCTCCGCACAAGATGCCCGACCTTCCCCGACGGGGCCGGGTTTCCAGGGGGCCTTGAAATTTTCTCCTTCCATTCGTGTTGTTTTCGCTGGACTTTCGCTCCGGGAGCGGACATGATTCCAGGGAATCGGCCTGGTACGATCATGGCGCCGGGCCTTGGGAAGGACTTGACGGGTTGCGGCCCGTTCAGCGAGGGAGAGTACTATGGGGTTGACTCCCCGGCAGGCGGAAATCCTCCAGTTCATCAACGAGTTCACGCGGCGCCAGGGGTACGCGCCCACCCTGCAGGAAATCGGCGGGCAGTTCGGGCTCTCCTCGGTGGCCACGGTTCACAAGCATGTGGGGCAGTTGGTGGCCAAGGGTTACCTGCGACGCGCCAGGCGCAACGCCAGCCGTGATCTGGAGGTCGTGGGGGAGAAGTCGTCTCCGTCGGCCCTGGTCAGGATTCCCGTACTGGGCACGGTGGCCGCCGGGTATCCCATCGAGGCTCTCGAGGATCGCGAGGAGATCGCCTTGCCAGAGGAATGGCTGGGCAAGGGGCGGACGTACGCCCTGCGCGTGCGGGGCGATTCCATGATCGAGGAGCAGATCCGGGACGGCGACACTGTCGTGGTGGAGGCCCGGGAAGTGGCGCGCAACGGGGAGACCGTCATCGCCCTGGTGGACGGTGATTCCGTGACGGTCAAGCAGTACTTCCGGGAGGGGGCGAAGATCCGCCTGCAACCGGCCAATCCCGACTATCCGGTCCTGGAGTTCCCCGAGGAACGTGTCAGGGTTCAGGGAGTCGTGGTCGGTGTGCTGCGGCGATTTTGAGGGGATTGGTTGACGCGTGCCTGCGGTCCCGGTAGCATTGGGTGTCCGAAGCCTTGGTCGTTCATGAAGGACCGGGGCTTGCAAGGGGGAATTCCTGAGCGGCGCCTAACAAGATGGACTGGTCATGAGCAAGCCGGACAAGATGGGTGATCTGGAAGAGATCTTTGAAATCCTCGTCACTTCCTATTCCCAGCGAGGTACGCTGGCACCCGGTGAAACCGAGATGTGCTGGCGTCCCCCCACGGATGCTTACGAGACGCAGGAGGAATTCATCGTTCAGATCGAGCTGGCGGGGCTCGATCCGACCCAGATCGAGGTGCTGGCCGACAGCAAGCACCTGGTCGTCAGGGGCGTGCGCCAGGATATCTCCCCGCCGGGCAAGAAGCATTTTCACGAGATGGAGATCAGCGTCGGGCCGTTCGTGCGTCGGGTTCCCTTGATCCCCGGTGTCGATCCGACCTCGGCGGTTGCCCGGTACCGCAACGGCTTCCTGTATATTACCTTCAAAAAAGGACCAGCCGGGAAACCGGTTTCGCGGCAGATCTCGATAGATCATTAACGGTGGGAGTGTGGGGACGCCCCGTTCCCGCCCGCGCCGGGCACCATGTGGAAGGAGCTGCTTTTCATGTCCGACAACCCCAGTGACACCCTGGATGCTCCCCGGACGGGCGAGATCGTCCTGCCGACCGAGATACCCGTCCTGCCCATCAGCGAGGCGGTCATCTTCCCGGCCATGATGGTGCCCCTGGTCCTGAGCGACGAGAACCTCGTGCAGCTGGCCGACGATTGCCTGGCCGGCGACAAGATTCTCGGGGCCTTCACCCAGCAGGACCTGCCCCAGGACGGGGACGAGGACGAGGACATCCGCGACGAGGATCTCATCTACAGGGTGGGGACGGCCGTGCGCATCCAGAAGATGCTGCGGTTCCCCGACGGCAGCATGAGGTTGCTCGGACAGGGCGTGGCCCGTTGCCGCATCACGTCGTTCGCCGCCACCGAGCCCTACATGAAGGCGCGCGTGGAACTCATCCAGGAGGCCGTGCAGGACGATTCGCGGACCCTGGCCTACATGCGCGGGGTGGCCAACAACTTCATCAAGATCATCGACGCCACCGAGGCCCTTTCGGAGGAACTGAAGGTCGTCGTGATGAACATCGACGATCCGGGTCGGCTGGCCGATCTCGTCGCCACGAACCTCGATATCGAGGTCGCGGAAAAGCAGAAGATCCTGGAGGAACCCTCGCCGCGCAAGCGTCTGCAGCTGCTCTCCAAGATCGTCATGCGGGAGCTCGATGTCCTGGAACTGGGGCAGAAGCTGCAGACCCGCGTGCGCAAGTCCATCGACAAGGACCAGCGCGAGTACTACCTGCGTCAGCAGCTCAAGGCCATCCAGCGGGAGCTGGGGGACGCCGACGAGGGATCGGTGGAGCTGGATGAGCTGAAGGTCAGGATCGCGGAGGCCGACCTGCCCGAGAAGGTGCAGGCGGCCGCGGAGAGGGAATACGACCGGCTGTCGCGGATGTCCCCCGGCGCCAGCGAGTACACAGTCAGCAAGACCTACCTGGACTGGATCCTGGACCTGCCCTGGCAGAAGTCCAGCGAGGACAAGCTGAACCTCAAGCGCGCCGAGGAGGTGCTCGACCGCGACCACTACGGCCTCGAGGACGTCAAGGAACGGATCATCGAGTACCTGGCGGTGCGCAAGCTGAAGAAGGATCACCGCGGACCCATCCTGTGCCTGGTGGGACCGCCGGGGGTAGGCAAGACGAGCCTGGGTCGGAGCATCGCCGAAGCGGTGGGCAGGAAGTTCTTCCGCTTCTCCCTGGGCGGGATGAGGGACGAGGCCGAGATCCGCGGCCACCGCCGCACTTACGTGGGGGCCATGCCCGGGCGTATCATCGCCGGGGTGAAGGAATGCGGCACCAACAACCCCGTGTTCATGCTGGACGAGATCGACAAGCTGGGCCAGGACTTCCGGGGGGATCCGGCCAGCGCCCTGCTGGAGGTCCTGGACCCCGAGCAGAACTCGTCCTTCACGGACCATTACCTGACCCTGCCCTTCGATCTCTCGTCGGTGATGTTCATCACCACGGCGAACATGCTGGACACCATTCCGCGGCCCCTGCTGGACCGCATGGAGATCATCCAGCTTCCGGGTTACACGAACCTGGAAAAGCTCCAGATCGCCAAGCGCTACCTCGTGCCCCGGCAGGTGGATGTCAACGGACTGACGGGCAAGTACATCCGCTTCACCGACGCCGGTCTGATGTCCATCATCGAGAACCATACCCGTGAGGCCGGAGTCCGGAATCTGGAGCGGGAGATCGGTTCAGTGTGCCGGAAGGTCGCCACGGCCGTGGCCAAGGGCAAACGGAAGAAGCAGAGCGTGACCTCCCGCAACCTGGAGGAGTATCTCGGTCCCCCGAGCTACCGCGAGGACGCCCTGCGCAAGCGGCTGGTGGTCGGCGTTGTGACCGGGCTGGCCTGGACCCAGGTGGGCGGGAAGATCCTCTACATCGAGGGGGTTTCCCTGCCCGGCGGGCACGGGGCCCTGAACCTGACCGGGCAGGTCGGCAGCGTCATGCAGGAATCCGCCAGCGCGGCCTACAGCTACCTGCGGCATCGGTTCGGAGACCGGGACAAGTACCGGGATTTCTTCGCCAAGCGGGACGTCCACATCCACCTGCCGGCCGGGGCCATCCCCAAGGACGGGCCCAGCGCCGGCATCGCCCTGACCACGGCGCTGATGTCGCTCTTCAAGGGGATTCCCGTGAATAACCGGGTGGCCATGACCGGGGAGATCTCCCTCACCGGCGAGGTTC
>CAYPVD010000035.1:0-17935 GCA_964414055.1 uncultured Fibrobacteraceae bacterium | reverse complement strand
AGGGGGAATCATTCGGCGGGATGGATGATCATGAGCGGTTGTGTCAGCTGGAGATCGGCGAGGGACGTGCCGGCCTGTCCATCCGCCTGGCTCGCGACCGCAGGGATATCCCACACCCCGATTTCGAGCTTCTGTACGGGGATATGGAGCCGTTCGGTCTGACCTTGCGCTTTGATCCGGAGACCGGGACGGCAGGGCCCGGCATCTGCCTGGGACGGCCGGGAATGCTGTTGATGACCTCCCACCTGGTGCATCCGGTCCTGGGTACGACCCACAGGTTGATGGTAGTGCTGGGGAGGTGGGAGGCTTGTCGGTTCTGACCAGCTCGGGTGTGTGCATCTGCCTCTTTTTGTGTTTCGTGCCGGCTGGTCATGCGGCTTCGGCTCCAGGGCGGGAAACCGGGCAACCCCGGGAAACGGATCTCGGCGAGTACGAGGAAGTGCTGTCCCAGTTGGCGGCGGCGGGGTGTCCGGCGACGGATCAGGAACTGGAGACCATGCTGGCCGAAACACGGAGTCGAGGTCGTGGGTCGGTTCTATGGCGGCAGGGTCTTTCCCGCGGATGTGCGCAGCCGGGTTACCTGAAGGTGGACTGGGTCCGGCAGGATCTGCTCCTGAAGGTCAGGAGCGGCCGCACGGGGTGTGAACGGGATCCTTGGCGGGCAAGCTCTTCCTGGACCCGGGGCGGCCTGAGGTTGTGGGCCGGGGATGTGGCGTTGGTGCACGGGTTCGGGTTGCTTGCCGGCAACCCCGGACGTACGGCCTCACCCGGGGCGGACCGCCCTCTGGCGTGGGGGACATCCGGACTCAAGCCTTGGCCCTACGGTCCGAGCGGATCGGTGTTGCGCGGGGCGGGGGTCGCGGTTGTCAGGCGTAGTTTGTCCCTGGAAACCCTGGCAGGCGTCAGGATGGAGTCCGCATCCGGGGGTGGTGCGGACTACCGGCTTGTCAGGCTGTCTCTTGGCCCGGCGGGCGAGGAGAACGAGGTTTCCCTGCTGGGACTCTATGGTCCGCGGGAACGGGGTCTCAGCCTGGCGGCCCGGGCGGGGAAAGGTTTGTTGGTGGCCGCCGGGGAAGCGGTCATGGGTACGACCCCCGAGGCGGCGGAAGGATCCCGGGCCTTCATGGGCCGGTTGACCCTGGTCGTCCGCAGGTCGTTTGTCGTCGAAGGCGGGGCGGCCTGGTGCTGCGGCGGCAGGCCGTCCCTGCTGGCGACACGTCCTGCGGTGCTGAACGGCTGGCGCGGTGGGGGATGGGCGCTGAGAACGGTGACCCACCCGGCCACCGGAACCGCCTTGAAGTTCCTGCTCGCCGCCGCGGAGCAGGAAAATCCTGCCGGCGATGAACTGGAACGTCGGCGGACGACGGAGGTCCTGGCCAACTGGGCGTGGGATGATAACTGGCGGGGCAGCCTGCGCTGGCGTTGTCAAAAGACAGGGAAATGGTCCAGGTCCCAGCGATTTCCCTGGTTGCCTGCGGTGCAGGATGATCCGCAGGTGGTGACCACGACCGCATTGACCCTCAGGTATGAGGGGGTCCGGAACAGGGTCCGGGTTTCGGTACGCACCAGGGACATGGTGAACGGCGTCGATGGAGGGACCCGCTATCTGTGGGCGATAAGTGGAGATCGGCAAACCCCCGGGGGCTGGCGGCTCCGGTCCTCCTGGGGAACCGCCTGGGGAGATGAAATCGACCTGGTCAGCGCCTTGAACCCGTTGCAGGGATATGTGATACCGCGCCACTGGTCTCGATGGCGGCAGGAGCTGATGCTGGGTGTGGGGCGGGAAATCGGACCTTGGCGTCTGCAAGCGGGGATGGCCAGCCGGGATCCCGCCCCTACGACCGCTTCCACCGGTACGGTTCTGGAAGGATGGATGGAGATCTCGGCTCGCTGGTGAAAGCCGCCGGTACTTGCCGCGGAACTCCTTCAAGACCAGGCGATAACAGCCGATATGAAGGAGGAGACCAACGACTGCTATTGCTTGGCCAGGAGGACTCTGTGCTGACCGGTTCGGATCATATCGTCGATCTGTGGAGTGAGGGAAACGCCCCCGCGATCGGCCCCGCGCCCGATGAAAGGTTGCTGCAGCAGCTGCGCGAGGTGGCGGAAAACGGGCGGGATCCGGCCGAGCTTTCGGCGGTGCTCTACGAGACCCTGCGCAAACAGGCGGGCAGGCCGGAGGGCCGGGAGATCCTGGCGGGGATCCAGTACCTGGCCTCGGCGGGCGAAGGGGCGGGTGCACGGTTGCTGGCAGCGATGCTGGAGGTTGCGGCGCCGGCCCGGCGCCTGTTGCCCCGGGTCCGGAACATGTCCTCCAGCCGCAGGTTGTGGTTGGGACGTCTGAAGGATGACTCGTCGCCGGGCCCGGTCATTGCCGACTGGACACGCCGCCTGCATGAGTTGTCGTCGGCCTGTCGGAAGGCTCTTGCCGAACGGGGCAAGCTGGAATCCGTCCCCGCCGGGCGAGTGGGTTGGGAAGAACCCTGGGGTCCTATGCGGGCCGTAGTGTTGAAACTGGTGGGATATGCGCTTGGTGGCGGGGTCCTCGCCGACGGCGACCGCACCATGCTGGCGGATCTGCTGGATCTGGAGATCGATGCCTGGCAGGAGAGGATCAGCTATCTGGCAGGCACCATAGATCCTTTCCGTGTCGTGGCCATATCAAGGGTGTTGCCGATTCTCAGTCAGGCGGACGCCGACATCCGTGACCTGCGGCACCTGGTGCAAATGATCAGGGAGAAGCACGACACCGATGCCTTCACCCGGCCCCGCCTGCGGGCCCTGGAGGTGTTGGAAGACAAGGAGCTCTCGGTCCTGAACAAGGTCCTGGCCGACGACCCGGGCCTCAGGCCCTTGGCGGAACTGTTCGAGCTCCAGCAGGTCAATCCCCTGCCCGTTTCCGTCCTGGCCTACGGCGTCGCCAGGATCCAGACCATGTCCCTGCTGCTGAAGCAGCAGGGGCTGCGTGAATCCACGCTGGATCTGATCAGTGCGTGCCGGTTGGTCGTGGAGGCTCATGCCCGGGGCGAGGTCGCCCTGGTCGTGCCCCGGGAAATCCTGGTGCCGGTGGAGGCGGCCCTGCAAGGGGCCCGCGGGATGTGCGGGTCGGGTTGCGGGCCCGAGCAATGGAGTCTGGACGGTGTCGAGGTCCTTGTGGGCCAACTCGTGGTGGTGCTGCCGGAGCAGGACGAGAATTTCCCGCCCTGGCGAAATTTCCTGCCGACTCCGTCGGATCCCGACCCTCTGCTGGTCAAGCCGGTCGCCGCCAAGGTGCCGGCCAGGGAAGACGCCCGGGACGAGGAGGACGAGGCCGCTCAGGATGTGAGCGCCTCGGCCATGAAGAACCTCGTGCTGACCAATATCCAGTCCACGAGCCTGATATTGGGTTTCCTGCGCAATCCCAAGTTCGTGGCCATTCCCGGGCTTGTGGAGGCCGTGGCCGCCCGCACGCGCAACCCCCGGGTCATCGAGACCATAGCCGTCGACCGTACCCTGCACACGGGCTTCGCCAACCGGGGAGTGCCCATCGCCTGCCTGCGCAGCCCTGTGAATGTTTCGGTCAAGATCCTGCGAAAATTCATCCATGTGAAATACGTCTCGAAAATCGATCTGAAACGGATGGCCCAGGACCGTGCAGGGATACGCAAGGAAGTCATCCGGGAGATCGAAAAATACCTGGAAGCTCTGGCCTGACACGGTTGACTTGACTCATCAATCCCCCTAGGTTTGGCAGCATGAAATCATTGTTCCGCGGGTCTTCGGCCCAGGCCGGGGGTTGCGGAGAAGTCGTGTGAGGACCTTGTTCCAAGGGAGTTCATGATGTTTGCCAAACGGATGCAGAATCTGGGCACCGAAACGGCCTTCGAGGTGCTGGCCCAGGCCAAGGCGCTCGAAGCCCAGGGCCGCGACGTGGTGCACCTGGAGATCGGCGAGCCGGATTTCGATACCCCCGCCAACATCATCGACAAGGCCGTCGAGGCTCTGCGCAGCGGCTACACCCACTACGGGCCGGCTGCGGGACTGCCGGAGGTGCGCAAGGTCTTCGCCGAACACATCGCCGCCGACCGGGGCATCGACGTGGGGCCGGATAACGTCGTCATCGTGCCCGGGGGCAAGCCCATCATCTACTTCCCCCTGACGGCCCTGGTCGATCCCGGCGACGAGGTCATCTACCCCAATCCCGGTTTTCCCATCTACGAGTCGGTGATCCGTTTCCTCGAGGGCAAGCCCGTGCCCCTGAAGCTGGCCGAGGAAAAGGACTTCAGCTTCGACATCGAGGATCTCAAGGCCCTGGCCAACGAGAAGACCAAGCTGCTGATCATCAACTCGCCACAGAATCCCACCGGCGGCGTGCTGAGCGCCGCGGACCTGGACGCAATCGCCGAGCTGGCCGTCAAGTACGACTTCTGGGTGCTGAGCGACGAGATCTACAGCAAGATCATCTACGAAGGACGTCACGAATCCATCAGCACGAGGCCCGGTATGCTGGAGAGGACCATCATCCTGGAGGGGCACTCCAAGACATACGCCATGACGGGTTGGCGGCTGGGTTACGGGGTCATGCCGGTCGAATTGGCCGCGGCTGTGGCCAAGCTGCAGACCAACTGCACGAGCTGCACGGCGGCCTTCACCCAGATCGCCGGGGCCGAGGCCCTGACCGGTCCCCAGGATGCGGCCCAGGCCATGGTGGCCGAATTCAAGGTGCGCCGGGACCTGCTGGTTGACGGCCTGAACGCCATCGACGGCATCACCTGCAAGAGGCCGCGCGGGGCGTTCTACGTGTTCCCCAACATCTCCAGCCTGGGTCTGACCAGCAAGCAGGTCGAACAGAAGCTGCTGGATGACTTCAACGTGGCCGCCCTGGCCGGGACCTCGTTCGGCAAGTATGGAGAGGGCTACCTGCGTTTCAGCTATGCCAACAGCCAGGAGAACATCCGCAAGGCTCTTGAACGTTTCGCCGACTTCGTGGCGGCGGCCCGATCGTGACCGGATCCTCGCGTGCGGAACCGGCCCGCCGTTTCGTCATCGCCCTGGGGGGCAACGCCATCATCCCGGCGGGGCAGGAGGGAACCTACGAGCAGCAGGTGGAGATCACCCGCGGCACCATGGTGCAGGTCGCGCGACTGGCGGCGGCCGGTCACCGGGTGGTCATGACCCACGGGAACGGCCCGGTGGTGGGCAACATCATCCTGCGCAACGACGCCGGCCAGGCCAGGTACGGCATCCCCGACATGCCCATGTTCGTATGCGGGGCCGACAGCCAGGGGGGGCTGGGGTTCATGATCCAGCAGGCCCTGCACAACGCCCTGCTGGACGAAGGTCTGAAGATACCCGTGGCCACGGTCGTCACCCAGGTCCTGGTGGATCGCGAGGATCCCGCCTTCGATCATCCCACCAAACCCATAGGGCCCTTCTACGACGAGCAGCAGGCCCGGGTTCTGGAGAGGGAGAACGGCTGGACCGTGGTCAAGGATGCGGGCCGGGGCTGGCGGCGCGTGGTGCCCAGCCCGAGGCCGCAGGAAGTGGTCGAATGGGAGGCCATCCGTACCCTGGTCGACGGCGGGGTCCTGACCATCGCCACCGGCGGCGGGGGCGTGCCCGTGATCAGGGATGCCGCGGGGCATCTGCAGGGCGTGGATGCGGTCATCGACAAGGACCGTGCCAGCGACCTGCTGGGGCGCCTCATCGGGGCCGACACCCTGGTCATCATCACCCAGGTGGATGTGGTCTACGCCGGTTTCGGCACGCCGCAGCAGGAAGCCCTGCCGGTGCTGGATTCCGTCAGGGCGGCGGCCATGCTGGAGGCCGACGAGTTCCCCCCCGGCAGCATGGGCCCCAAGATCGAATCCGCCCTCTCCTTCCTGGCCGGGGGAGGCAGGAAGGTCCTGATCACCTCCCCGGAAAATCTGCTGGCCGCCATCGAGGGCCGCGCGGGAACGCGCATAGTGACCGGAGATGAGGGAGCATGAAGATTCTCGTCGTGGGATCCGGAGGCAGGGAGCACGCACTGGTACGGCGGCTGGCCGCTTCGGCCCAGGAGCCGCGGATCTTCGCCTGTCCCGGCAATCCGGGCACCGCCCAGCACGCGGTCAATGTCGATCTGGACCCCATGTCCTTCGATCTCGTGGCGGGTTTCTGCCGGGAACAGGAGATCGAACTGGTTATCGTAGGTCCGGAAGATCCCCTCATCGGGGGACTGGCCGATCACCTGCGCCGCGAAGGCATCGCCGTGTTCGGACCCGGCGCCATGGGTGCACGTCTGGAGGGGGACAAGGAATTCGCCAAGGAGGTCCTGGCCTCAGCGGGCGTGCCGACGCCGCATTACCACGCCTTCAGCAACGTCCAGTCGGCCCTCAAGCATCTCGATACCGTCGAATTGCCCGTGGTGGTCAAGGCCTGCGGCGCGGCCCAGGGCAAGGGCGTGGCCGTCTGCTCCACCAGGGAAGAAGCCGAGGCCCACATCCGTCTGTGCCTGCAGGACCAGGTATTCGGGCAGTCGGGGTTGCGGATCATCATGGAGGACTGCCTGTTCGGTCCCGAACTGTCGGTGCTGATCGTCACCGACGGACAGGACTATTGCCTGCTGGCTCCCAGTCGGGATCATAAGCGCATCGGGGAGCAGGACAAAGGGCCCAACACGGGGGGCATGGGCGCCTATGCGCCGGTGGAACTGCCTGCTGGGATGCATGCGGCCATCGATACGCGCATCGTGCTGCCGGTGCTGGCGGAGTTGCGCCGCCGCGACATTCCCTACCGTGGTGTGCTCTACGCCGGGCTGATGCTGACGGCGGGTGGTCCCCAGGTGCTGGAATTCAACTGCCGTTTCGGCGATCCGGAAACCCAGGTGGTGTTGCCCTTGTACGAGGGGGATTTCCTGGACCTGTGCTGGACCACGGCCACCGGCCAGTTGGGAAGGCATTTGCAGGGGGCCCCGCGGGCCGAGGCGGGCGGGCCCGCCGGCTGGACCGGTGCGGGCTTGACCGCCTGGGACCGTCATGCCGTGGTCGTGGTGGGTGCCTCGGATGGGTATCCGGGCACCTACACCAAGGGCAAGTCCATCGATCTTCCCTCGCATGTGCCGGCCGACAGGTGGATCATCCACGCCGGTACGCGGCAAACGGCCGACGGCCTGGTGACCGCCGGCGGCAGGGTGCTCGGGTCGGTGGGCACCGGGGCAAGTCTGGCGGCGGCCCGGCGGGCCGCCTACGAACTGCTGGACCAGGTTCATTTCGAGGGCCTGACCTTCCGTCGGGATATTGCCGTAGAAAAGGAAGGAGACCGCTGATGGGTGCTGCCCCTGCGCCGCAGGTCATGGTGCTGCTGGGGAGCGCCAGCGATCTGCCGGTCATCGAGAAGGCCTTGCCCCTGCTGGAACGGTTCGGCCTTTCCCACCGGGTGGAGATCGCGTCGGCCCACCGCCAACCACGCAAGCTGCATCGTGTGGTCCAGGCCGCGGACAAGGGGGGGACCGAGGTCTTCATCGCCGTGGCGGGCATGGCGGCCCATCTGCCGGGGGTCGTGGCCTCCCTGACGGCCCGGCCGGTGATCGGCGTGCCTGTGGCCTCCGGGCCCCTGGCCGGGGTCGACGCCCTGTTGTCCATGGTGCAGATGCCCCCCGGGGTTCCGGTGGCCACGGTGGCCGTCGGCAGTGCCGGGGCCCGCAACGCCGCCGTGCTCGCGGCCCGGATCATCTCCCTGCACGACAAAGAGGTCGCCCGGGCCGTCGACGACCATCGGCGGGAGATGGCCCGGGGCGGACGCTGACGTGACCTGCCGCAGGTTACAGCGGCCCGAGGCCGCTACCGCCCTGGCGGCCGGCGGCGTGCTGATCCTGCCCACCGACACCCTGCCCGGACTGCACGCCCGGGCCGACAATGCGGCGGCCGTGGCGAGGATCCATGGGCTCAAGGGCCGAGCCGAGGGCAAGCCCCTGGTCGTCCTGGCCGGTTCCCTGGCCCAGGCCCGGTCCCTTCTTCGTCCCTTGAACAGGGAGCAGGAACGGATCTGCGTAAGTTGCTGGCCCGGACCCTATACCCTGATTCTGCCCGGGGCCGGGCTGACCGCCGCAGGTGTGGCCGGAGAGGGGGGCGGACTGGCGGTGCGGGTCCCCGGGTACGGCGAGTTGCGGGAACTGGTGCTGGAGGCGGGCGGGCCGTTGGTGTCCACCAGCGCCAACCGGGCCGGCGCGGCCCCGGCCGCCGATGTGGCTGCGGCGGTGGCGATCTTCGGCACCACCGTGGATGGTTACTGGGATGGCGGCGTTTCCGGACCTCGACCGGCGGCCCAGGCGAGTTGCCTGGTGGATTTCACCGGTGCCGAACCGAAGGTGCTCCGGGACGGTCCCCTGCCCTTCCCGCCCCCGGCCGAGGGGCGCCTTGACGGCCCTTCCGGGGCGGTCTAATTTAGTGAAACCGGAGAGGTTAGCGATCAACCGGCCAGGGCCGTCGGCGGGAAAGGGGCGCCATGCACATCGCCATCGGATCGGACCACCGCGGTTATCCGCACAAGGAGGCCATCAAGACCCTCCTGGCCCGGCGCGGCTGGGAGGTGACCGATTGCGGTTGCGGTTCGACGGCTTCAGCCGACTATCCCGATGCCGCTTTCTGCGCCGCCGAACTGGTGGCCTCCGGCCGGGCCGAATTCGGGATCCTGATCTGCGGTTCGGGCATCGGCATGAGCATCGCGGCCAACAAGGTCGCCGGTGTGCGCGCTTCCCTGTGTTTCACCCCTGACCAGGCCGAAACCACGCGGCGCCACAACGACAGCAACGTGCTGTGCATGAGCGGCGACGCCCTGACTCCCGATCAGGCCCTGGCCCTTGTCGAGACCTACCTGGCGGCGGCTTTCGAGGGCGGGCGTCACGCCCGCCGGATCGGCAAGATCACCGCCTACGAGCAAGATCACCTGAAATAGGAGCGGAATCATGTACGAGCAGGTGCACGCAGTTGACCAGGAAATCGCCGAGGTGCTGGACCTGGAACTGGCCCGTCAGCGTTCTCAGCTGGAGATGATCGCCAGCGAGAACTTCACCAGCGCGGCGGTGATGCAGACCATGGGGTCCGTGCTCACCAACAAGTACGCCGAGGGCTACCCCGGCAAGCGCTACTACGGGGGCTGCGTCCATGTGGACCAGGCCGAGATATTGGCCAAGAAGCGGGCCATGGCCCTGTTCGGCGCCGAGCGCGCCAACGTCCAGCCCCACAGCGGTTCGACGGCCAACATGACGGCCTACCTGTCGTTCCTCAAGCCCGGCGACAAGATCCTGGGACTCTCCCTGTCCCACGGCGGGCATCTGACCCACGGTCATCCGGTCAACTTCTCGGGCCTGCTGTTCGAGGCCCTGCACTACGAGGTGGACAAGGAGACCGAGACCATCGACTACGACCGTTTGCGGGCGCAGGCCAAGGCCGAGCGGCCCCGCATGATCATCGGCGGCGCCAGCGCCTATCCCCGTTTCTGGGATTTCGAGGCCCTGAGGAGCATCGCCGACGAGGTCGGCGCCATCCTGCTGTTCGACATGGCCCACATCGCGGGCCTGGTGGCCGGCGGGGTCCATCCCAATCCCGTGCCCTTCTGCGACGTGGTCACCAGCACCACCCACAAGACCCTGCGCGGCCCACGGGGCGGCTTGATCCTCAGTACCAAGGAACACTTCAAGGCCATCCAGAAGATGAATTTCCCCGGCATCCAGGGCGGGCCGCTCATGCATGTCATCGCAGCCAAGGCCGTCTGCTTCCACGAGTGCATGCAGGACTCCTTCAAGGAATATGCGCGGAACACCGTGGCCAACGCCGCGGTGCTGGCCGAGGCGCTGCAGGAAAAGGGTTTCCATCTGGTCAGCGGCGGTACGGACAACCACCTGCTGCTGGTCAACGTCACCAACAAGGGGCTGACCGGCCAGGACATGGAGAACCTGCTGGACAAGGTGGGGATCACGGCCAACAAGAATACGGTTCCGTTCGATACACAGAGCCCGTTCGTGACCAGCGGCGTCAGGCTGGGTACCCCGGCCCTGACCACCCGCGGCATGGGACCGGAGCAGATGAAGCAGATCGCCTCCATCATGGATCGGGCCGTGGCGGCCCGGGACGACGAGGCCGCCCTGGCCGCCCTGCGCGGCGAGAGCGAGGAACTGTGCCGGGCCTTCCCGCTCTACGGGGATTTGACCTGAGCTGACCGGAGGTGCGTCCATGAAATGCCCCCGCTGCGGCCACGAGGACGACAAGGTCGTCGACAGCCGGATCGTGCGCGACGGCAGGGGTGTGCGCCGCCGCCGGGAGTGCTTCCATTGCCACGAGAGGTTCACCACCTACGAGACCATCGAGACCCGTCCGGTCCTGGTGGTCAAGCGCAGCGGCGAACGGACCGCCTATGCCCGTTCCAAGGTCATCGTGGGCGTGACCAAGGCCTGCGAGAAGCGGCCCGTCTCCCTGGAGCAGATCGAGATCATCGTCGACCGGGTGGAACAGAGATTGGCCTCCTCGGGCCGACGCGAGGTGCCCAGCGAGGTCATAGGCCGTTTGGTACTCGATGAACTGCGCGGAGTGGACGAGGTGGCCTATGTCCGGTTCGCTTCGGTCTACCGCAGCTTCCAGAGCGTGGACGAGTTCTTCGCCCTGCTGAAGGACATGAAGAGTGCGGCGGAGGACGGCCCCAGGGAAACCGCGGAGCCCCCGTCATGACGGATATCCCAGGAGGGAGCGGGCAGGCCGGCGGCGCCGATCCGGAAGACCAGCAGGCCCGCATGGGTTTTGTGGAGCATCTGGAGGAGCTGCGGTCGGTCCTGATCCAGTCCGGCCTGGCGGCCCTGGCCGCAGCCTCCCTGTGCTGGTTCTGGTCCGCGAGGATCCTCGACGTCCTCATCTCGCCCATCGCCGAGCAGGGGATCTACTTCACCGCGCCCAACGAGGCCTTCCTGACCCGCCTGAAGATCGCCGGCATGGTCGGCATCTTCGTGGTGCTGCCCTTCATCCTGTTCCGGGTCTATGCCTTCATCATGCCGGGCCTGTACCGCAGCGAGCGTCGGGTCGTCGCGCCCCTGCTGATATCCTCGACCCTGCTGTTCTATGCGGGACTTGTTTTCAGCTTCCTGGTGGTCGTTCCGCAGGTCATCACCTTTCTCTTGAGCTTCGGCACCCAGACCATGGTGCCCCTGATCGGCGTCGGGAACTATTTCAGCTTCGTCTCGCGCATGTGCCTGGCATTCGGGCTCGTTTTCCAGCTGCCGCTGCTCGTGCTGGGGCTGAGCTGGGTGGGGATTCTCAAGCCCCGCATGCTGCTGCGGACCTGGCGGGTGGCCGTCATCGTCATCGCTTCTGTGGCGGCGATCCTGACCCCCCCGGACGTCATCAGCCAGGTGATGATGGCCGTCCCCGTCCTGATCCTGTACTTTGGATCGGTGTTGATCTCGCTGCTGGTGACCAGGCGGCGGGGTAAAGGAAATTGACAGCGGGAAAGTTTTGCGAATATTTGTCAGTCGGGGTCGGATCTTCCTGAGCGGCCCGCTGTTGTTGACCGGAACGACGGGCCGAGGCCGCGGGGTCGGGGCACAAGATGAGAGCGGGTGGCAATGGGCATCGTGGACAAGGAACGCATCAAGCTGATCACCTTGCAACGGACCATCGCTCCGGCGCTGGCGAGGATGGAGACCGAGTTCCAGCGGATCACCGAGGCCGACAGTCCCCTGACGCGCGAGATATGCGAGCATATCCACCGGGGCAAGAGCAAGCGGTTCCGGCCGACCCTCCTGCTGCTGGCCGCCCAGGACGACAGGGGTTTTCCCGAGGAGGCCATCACCGCCGCGGCCAGTGTGGAGCTGGTGCACACCGCCACCCTCGTCCACGACGATTTCATCGACGAGGCCCTGACCAGGCGGGGACTGCCCTCGGTGAACGAGAAATTCGGCTCCAGCGCGGCCCTGATCATGGGGGATTTCCTGTACAGCAAGGCGTTGCACAACCTGTGCAGCACCGGACTGCACCATGCGGTGGAGCTGCTGGCGCGCACGACGGTCCTGATGAGCGAGGCGGAGATGCTGCAGCTTGAGTACCGCTACGACCTGGACATTTCCAGGGAGCGCTACATGCAGATCATCTACCAGAAGACCGCCTCGTTGATCGAGAACAGTTGCCGCATCGGCGCCTCGTTCAACGTGCGTCTGGCCGATCAGGAGGACGCCTTCGGGGAGTTCGGGCACAAGGTGGGACTCGTCTTCCAGATAACCGACGACATCTTCGACTACCTGGGGGATGCCCGCCGGCTGGGCAAGCCGACCGGCCAGGACTGGGAGGAAGGCCGGATCACCCTGCCCCTGATCGCCGCCCTGGCCGAAGCGCCTGCGGACGAACGCCGGGAGATCGAGGAGCTTTCCCTGGCCAGGGAGCCGGAAAAGCGGGCGCTGTCCTGGCCCCGCGTCAAGCAGTTCGTCACCGAGTACGGGGGCATCGATTTCTCCTTCGGCCTGGCCCGGGAATACGGAGAGCAGGCCAAGGCCGCCCTGGCCCCGGTGGCCAGGGGTCCCCAGCGGAAGCTCCTGGCCGTCGCCGTGGAATACGTCATCAACCGTCTGAACTAGGATACTCATGACCGAAAAAACGCCCGCATCCCCGCAGTCCGACGCCCAGCAGCAGGAGTTCGCCATCCCCGACGCCTCCGAAGGATACCGGCTGGCCGAAGCCGCCGTCTGGCTCCTGTTGGAGAAGAAGGCCGAGGAGACCGTGATCCTGGATCTGCGCGGTTCCTCGGACGTGTGCGATTTCTTCGTCATCGCCGAGGGCAACTCCGACGTCCAGGTCAAGGCCCTGGCCCGGCATCTGCGGGACGGTCTCGTGGAACGGGGACACCGCATCCTGAACGTGGAGGGGATGAGCGAGGGCCACTGGGTGCTGCTGGATTTCTTCGACGTGATCATCCATGTGTTTCTGGGGGAGACCAGGCGGTATTACCAGCTGGAACGGCTGTGGAACGACGCGCGACGGCTGGACCTGGATGCGGACTGGTTCCGGGACTCCGCGGTGGCCGAGCGCCACCCCGACCTGAAATTCACATTCGCCCCCGGGGCGGAAACACAAGGTTCATAGCTTATGCTCAAACTCGAGGATCTGTTGCGCAAAGCCCTGCTGGAGGCCGTGGAGCAGTACGGCGTCTTCGAGGAGGACGTCGACATCGTGCTGGAGAAGCCCCGCGAGTCGGGCCACGGCGACCTGAGCACGAACCTGGCCCTGATGCTGGGGGGCAGGCTGCACCGCAAGCCCCGTGAACTCGCCGGGGAGATCGCCGCCGCGGTTTCGGTGCCGCGGGACATCATCGAATCGGTGGAAATCGCCGGGCCCGGCTTCATCAACTTCCGCATCGCCCGCAGCCACCAGATCGATCGTCTGCTGGACCTGCTGCGGCCCGACGGCTCCCTGGAGGCCATCAAGACCGGGGGTGGCAAGCGCATCAACGTGGAATTCATCAGCGCCAATCCCACCGGCCCCTTGAACGTGGTTTCGGCCCGGGCCGGCGCCTTCGGCATGACCCTGGCCAACCTGCTTGACGCCATCGGCTTCGACGCCCACGCCGAGTACTACGTGAACGATGCCGGTCGCCAGATCAAGCTGCTGGGCCGTTCGCTGCGCGCCCACTACCTGCAGCTGACGGGTCGGCAGGTCGAATTCCCCGAGAACGGCTACAAGGGCCGCTACCTGGAGATCATGGCGGCCGAACTGCTGGCCAAGGACAGCAAGGGCATCCAGGAGGCTGGAGCCGCCTTCGACGACGAGAGTTTCCAGCGCATCGAGCTTCCCTGCGGGGACGCCGTCTCCTGGAGCGATCTTCCCGAGGACGAGTCGGTCAACTGCTTCGCCAAGTACGCCCTGATGAAGATCCTCAGCTGGCAGCGGGAGACCTGCCGCCGTTTCGGGTTGCGGTTCGAGACCTGGTACTTCGAGTCCGAGCTGCACGAGACCAGGCGCATCGAACGAGCCCTGGAACGCCTGAAGAAGCAGGGCGCGGTGTACGAGCAGGACGACGCGGTCTGGTTCCGCTCCACCGACTACGGCGACGAGAAGGACCGTGTGCTGGTGCGCTCGGACGGTCTGCCCACCTACTTCCTGGCGGACATCGCCTACCACTACCACAAGTTCCAGCGCGGTTTCGAGCACGCCATCGACTTCTGGGGCCCCGACCACCACGGCTACATCCCCCGCATGCAGGGGGCCATGAAGGCCCTGGGCGTGCCGGAAGGTTGGCTGGAGATCCAGATCCTGCAGCAGGTGACCTTCCTGGAAGACGGTCGGATCCTTGACATGTCCAAGCGCAAGGGCCAGTTCGTGACCATGGACGCCTTGATGGACGAGGTGGGGGCCGACGTGGCCAAGTTCCTCTTCCTGACCCGCAAGCCCAACAGCCACCTGGATTTCGATCTGGACCTGGCGCGGCAGCAGTCCGACGTCAATCCCGTGCTGAAGGTCAAGTATGCCCATGCCCGGTCCTGTTCCCTCCTGAAGAACGCGGCCGAGCGCGGCGTCGAGGTGGGCGAGCCCACGGCCGAGAGTCTGGCCCACCTGGAGGACGACAGCGCCTGGGCGGTGGCCCGCGAACTGGTACGGTTGCCCCAGGTGATCGTGTCGGCCGCCACAAGCAGGGAGCCCCATCGGCTGACGGGGTATGCCCTGGAGATCGCGACCCTTTACAACCAGTTCTACAACCAGTGCAAGCGCATCCTGGACCAGGATCCGGGCAGGCGGCTCGCCCTGTTGCATCTGAGTGTCGCGACGGGGTACGTGCTGAGGAAGGTAGCCGAACTGATCGGCATCGAGATGCCTGAAGCCATGGAAAAGAGGGATTGAAATGTCGATTGTGGTTGTCGGATCGGTGGCGTACGACACCGTGGAAACCGCGCAGGAAAAGCGCGAACGGCAGCTGGGCGGCAGCGCCAGCTACTTCTCCATTGCCGCCCGTGGGCGAGGTCCGGTCCGTTGCGTGGGCGTGGTGGGCGAGGATTTCCGGGATGAGGATCTCCAGCTGCTGCGCAGCCATGGCGCCGATACCGAGGGCATCGTGCGCACCGCCGGCAAGAGCTTCCACTGGGCCGGCCGCTACCACGCCGACATGATCGAGCGGGACACGCTGGCCACCGAGCTGGGCGTGTTCGCGGATTTCCAGCCCGAGATCCCCGCCGCCTGGCGTGACAGCGAGTATCTCTTCCTGGCCAACATCCATCCCTCCCTGCAGCTCCATGTCCTGGACCAGATGACGAGCCCCGGCCTGGTGGCTCTCGACACCATGAACCTGTGGATCGAGACCAAGCCTGATGAACTGCGCGAGGTCCTGGCCCGTGTGGACATCCTGCTGGTCAACGACGGGGAGGCCCGCCAGCTGACCGGCCTGCGCAGCCTGGCCCGGGCCGCTGCGGCCATCGCCGAGCTGGGGCCCAAGCGCGTGATCATCAAGAAGGGCGAACACGGAGCCATCTACTTCGGCCTCGATTCGGTGCTGGCGGTGCCGGCCTTGATCCTCGACGATGTCGTGGACCCCACCGGAGCCGGCGACAGCTTCGCCGGCGGCTTCATGGGGGCCTTGGCCGAAAGCGGCGCCGACCGTCACGACGGCGATGAGGTGTTCAGGCAGGCCATGCTCGACGGAACGGTGACGGCCAGCTTCTGTCCCGAGGGCTTCAGCGTCGAGGGCCTGATCGCCCTGACCGATGAGGCCTACGCCCGCCGCCTGCAGACCTTGCGGGACATGATGATTCCCTGAGACAACCCCTTCAAATCGGGGATTTCTGGGGGATTCAGGGGTCAATTGCAGGAACATCTTGTTGGAATAATTGGAAAGTGATACCATGACTTACCTGACGGTGCGCAAAGTGCCGTGTATGGTGAATGTGATGATCAAAACCGATTGATCTCAAGAGGAGTCGCCAGTTGGAGTGGGATCCCGAGGAAAGAGACGCCTGGGTCACCGACGCGCAGCGTTGGATCGGCCAGATCAAGGGTGTGCTGCAGAGCAAGATCGAGCTCGATGCCGACGGCGAGATCCTCGGCATCCATGTCGTGGCCGGTTTCGACCGGGATCCCCGGCATATCGTGCGGGACGTGGAGAGTCTGCTGAAAGCCCGCCTGGGCATCGATGTCTACTACAAGAAGATCGGTGTGGTCCAGGTCCTCGAGAACGATTACAGCCCGGATGAGACGGCCCGGGAACCGGGGCCGGGCGGCGACAAGACATCACAGGCAGCCCCGTCGGGAGTGACCTTTCATGCACCGCAGGAACCGGAGCATCCCGGTGAGACCTCCGCTGAGCAGGCTCCGGAATCTCCGGAATCTCCGGAACAGGAACCCTCGTCCGGAGCCAGGGACCAGCAGGATCAGCAGGCCCCTGAACGCCCGCCCATTCCGGCGATTCTGGTGGCCGAGGACCTGCCGCCGCGGATCCTTTGCGCCGGGGTGGGGGTCCTGGTCTCCGAGTCCCTGGTGCGCGCCGAGGTGCAACTGAGCGCGGGCGACCTGGCGGTCCGAGGGATGCGCGAAGGCCCCAACCATCCCCAGAGCGACGTGACACTCATCGCCGAGGCGACCCTCGCCGCCGTGGGCCAGTTGCTGGCCACCGACGTGTTGCTGCACGTCCGGGAGATCACCACGGCGACCCTGGGCGGCAAGGAAGTCGTGCTGGCTGCGGTCAACCTCGTCGAGGGCCGCCGCAGCGAGGTTCTGTTCGGGACCTGCGGTGCCGATCATAATCGTCAGCAGGCCGTGGTTTTTGCTGTTCTTGACGCCCTGAATCGGCGACTCTCCCAGTATCCCCTGCAGGATGAGGCGACCGGCGACTGAAGCCGGGTCACCGCCTTTTCACCCTCGATCTGAAGCGGCCTGTGTCCGCCGGGTGTCCAGTCATGAAATACTCTGCAAGCGGTGTGAACATCGATGCGGCCACGCGGGCCCTGGCCCGCAGCAAGGAAGCCGTCCGCTCCACCTGGGATGCGCGGGTGCGCAATGAGATCGGCGCCTTCGGCGGTCTCTACCAACCCCAGCCCGGCGGGCCGCTGCTGGTGGCCAGCGTGGACGGCGTGGGCACCAAGGTGATGATCGCCCGCATGGCCGGGGTGTACGACACCGTGGGCCGGGACCTGGTCAACCACTGCGTGGACGACATCCTGGTCCAGGGGGCCGAACCGCTGTTCTTCCTGGACTACTTCGCCACCGCCAGACTGGACGAGGACATCCTGCCGCAGATCATCGCCGGTTTCGCCGCCGGCTGCCGGGACAACGGCTGCGCCCTGCTGGGGGGGGAGACGGCCGAGATGCCCGGCGTGTACGGCCCGGACGAGTTCGATCTGGCCGGAACCATCGTGGGCCAGGTGGAGGCCCGGCACGTCATCGACGGCTCGGCCATCGCCGCCGGCGACCGCATCTGGGGGCTGCCCAGCAGCGGCCTGCATACCAACGGCTATTCCCTGGCCCGCAAGGTGATCTTCGAGGTGGCCGGCCTGAAGCTGGAGGACACTCCGGACGAACTGGAAGGCGTCACGGTCGCCGAGGCCCTGCTGGCCGTCCATCTCTCGTATCTGGAACCGGTACGGGCCTTCTGGGCCGGGTGCGGGCGCGAGGCCCTGCACGGCCTGGTGCACATCACAGGCGGCGGTTTCTACGACAACATCCCACGGGTTCTGCCTAAGGGCCTTTGCGCGCACCTGGATACGGCCTGCTGGCGCACGCCGGGCATTTTCCGCCTGCTGCAGGAACGGGGCGGCATCGACTCCCGGGAAATGCACAGGGTCTTCAACATGGGCCTCGGCATGGTCATGTTCATACCGCCGGATGTGGATTCCGCCTGCCTGGAGGCCATGGGGGCGGTGAGCATCGGAGAGGTCATCGAGGGCGATCCCCCGGTGGAGCTCGTCTTTCCCGCCTAGATGTCCCTGTCCCTCATGACCCCTCTTCGGTCGGGACAT
>CAYPVD010000034.1:0-18118 GCA_964414055.1 uncultured Fibrobacteraceae bacterium | reverse complement strand
TGTCGCTTCCGAGCCCGTCACCGATAAGCCTTCTACCCCGGGGGATGATCCAGCGGCGGAGGAACCCGCGGATGTCGCACCTGCCGATGGTGAACCCGCGGCCGAGACCCCATCGGAAAGCACCGCGCCCAAACCCGTGGGCAGCAACGGCAACGTCTTCCTGCTGAACAGGCCCAGGAACCCCCGGCCCCTGAAGAGCGATCCCGAACCGGAAGCCCCGGCCGGGACGACGGAAGATCTCCCAGCAAGCGACGGACCCGGCCCCGAGCCGGAGCCCGAGACCGTCCCCGCCGACAAGCCGAGCCCCACCGTCATGAGGTTGAACAAACCGAAGGATTGAGCTGCCGTTGACAGTTCCTTTGATCCGGGTCAGGCTTGGCCGACCCGGATATTTTTCGCAAAGGACGTGTCATGGACAGCAAGGAATTCCGCCACGAGGGCTATCGACTCATCGACTGGATCGCGGACTACCTCGATCATGCCGAAAACCACCATGTCCTGTCGCAGGTGCAACCCGGTGACATCGACGCCAGGATCCCCGCCTCGGCTCCCCTGCAGGGGCAGCACATGTCCGACATCCTGGACGATTTCGAACGGGACATCCTGCCGGGCGTGACCCACTGGAACCACCCGCGCTTCTTCGCCTACTTTCCGGCCAACAACAGCGGACCATCCATCCTCGGCGAGCTGCTGTCGGCAGGACTGGGCGTCAACGCCATGCTGTGGCAGACCAGCCCCGCCGCCACCGAACTGGAACAGAGGATGATGATCTGGCTGGCCGAACTCATCGGCCTACCGGCGGGATTCCACGGCGTGATCCAGGACACGGCCTCCACGGCCACCCTGTGCGCCCTGCTCTGCGCCCGGGAAAAGACCACCGCCTTCGCGTTCAACGCCCGGGGTCCGGAGGCCCTGTCCCCGGACGGTCCCCTGCGCATCTACTGCTCCACCGAAGCCCATTCCTCGGTCGTCAAGGGCGCCCGCATCGCCGGGTTCGGCGACAGGAACATCGTACAGGTCAAGACGGACGGGAACAGGGCCCTGGATCCGGCCGACCTGCAGGCCAGGATCGACGCCGACCGACAGGCCGGCCTCACGCCCTGCTGCATCGTGGCCACCGTGGGCACCACGAGCACCACCGCCATCGATCCCCTGCCGGCCATCGGGCCCATCGCCCGCACCGAGGAGCTATGGCTGCACGTGGATGCCGCCCTGGCCGGTTCGGCTGCCATCCTGCCGGAAAAACGGTGGCTTCTCGAGGGCGTCGAACACGCCGACTCCCTGGTCTTCAACCCCCACAAGTGGCTGTTCGTCAACTTCGACTGCTCGGCCTTCTACGTACGGGACCCCGCCCACCTGGAGAGGGTCATGGCCATCGACCCCGCCTACCTGCAGACCGACCGCGACAACCAGGTCACGAATTTCCGTGACTGGGGCATCCAGTTGGGACGCCGTTTCCGGGCGCTCAAACTGTGGTTCGTCCTGCGCAGCTACGGGGCCGAGAACCTGCGCGCCATGCTGGCCGAACACATCGCCCTGGCCGCGGAGTTCAAGAGCTGGGTGGAGGACGATCCGGACTGGGAGCTGCTGGCGCCCGTACCCCTGAATACCGTGTGCTTCCGCCTGCACCCTGTCGGGTTCCAGGGCGATGACGACGAGTTGAACAGTCTCAACAAGGATCTGATGAACCGCGTCAACCGGGCCGGAAGGATCTACCTGACCCATACGGTCCTGGACGGCAGGTACACCCTGCGGATGTCCATCGGGCAGACCGGAACCAGGCGCCGGCACGTCGAGGAAGCCTGGGAGGAACTGCGGGAAAAGGCCCGGCAACAATCCTGATCAGCGGCGGAGGCCCAGTCTTCGCCTGGCCATGGCGTCGTCGGGGTTCAGGGCCAGCACCTTGCGCCACGTTTCCTGCGCCTCGGTCGGGCGGCCGGTCTGCTCGTAACAGATGGCCAGGTTGCCGTAGGCCTGCCACTGGTCCGGCCGTCGCCGGATGACACGCTTGAAGACGTCCTCGGCCGAACTCCACCGCTCCATCTGCAACAGGCACATGCCCACACCGAATTCCGCGCCCACGTCCCCTGTCAGATCCGACGCCGCCTTGAACTCGGGCAGGGCCGCGCGGGGATCCTGTTCCCGCAGGAAAATGCCCCCCAGCCGCATGTGGACTGCCGGAACGAGGGAACTGAATTCCGGTCGGGGCCTGCGGCGCGAGATGTCCAGGGTAGTCCTGTAGGAGGCGGCCGCGCGGGGCAGATCCCCTCCCCGCTCGAACCCGTCGCCCAGGATGCGCCAGCTCTCGAAGTCATTGGCGGGATCCTGGCGGAAACCCACCTCGTCGGGAATCCAGACCGCCAGCAGGGCCGCGGCGGCCACGACTACGCCCCAGCGGAAACGGGGATTCCAGTCGCCGAGGCGCACGGCGCGCACGAGACGATCGGCTCCCCCTCCGGCCGGAACCATCAGCCACGCCAGCAGGGGCAGTCGGAAGCGGGCGTTGATGAAGAACAGCAACAGGGCGGCCGCGTACAGCACCAACGATCCGACCAGCAGCAGCCGGTCCTCGGAGGTCGTGTCCCGCCGGCGCAAACCCAGGAAGGCCAGTACCAGCACCGGGCCCCAGCCCACCCAGACGGGCCAGCGCAGCAGCGGGGATCGCGCCCGCCAGAAGGGAAGGTTCTTGTTGTTGGAGCGCTCCCCTGCGGCGAACAGCAGGCCCAATTTGTGCGCGTACAGGCCCAGGGCCCGGCGGGGATTGTGCCACAGGAACGCCAGCCCCTTGCCCAGGAAGTAGCGGTCGGCCCCCTGGGCGGTATACCGCCGGCCGGTCTCCCGATAGGCCAGATCCCTGACCTCGGACACCTCTCCCTGCCAGTCCACGGCCGCTCCCGGCAGGAACGCCACCCGGCCGTCCGCATGCTCGTTGTTGCCTATGTAGAAGTTCACCCCGCCCGAGGCGGCTACCGCCACGGGCTCGCCTCCCTCGATGACGTTCCGCGCCGTCACCGGCAAGACCGCCGCCGCCAATCCGCCCGCCAGGGCCACCCATCCCAGGGATCGTCGCCCAAGACCACGCCGCAGCAGGTACAGGACCACCACAGGAGCGATGGCCAGCACCAGCGGCCGGCTGATGACGGCCAACCCCCAGACGAATCCCGCCCCTGCCAGGCGCAGGCGTGTCGGATCCCCCAGCAGGATCCACCACAGCAGCAGGTTGAGGGTCACCCCCAGGGTGACATCCAGCAACTCCCCCGCGAAAAAGATGCTGGGCCACAGCACCGCGAACCCCATCCCTGCAAACCATCCCGCGCGATTGCCCCATATAGCGCGGGCGCACAGACCGGCGAGCCCGGCCCCCACGGCGGAGACCAGACCGTGGACGAGTTGCACGGCCAGGGCGTTGTCCGCACCGAAAACGCGGTACAGCCCGGCCAGGACATAGGGATACAGGGGAGCGCGGAAGAACGGCTCGGAAGGCGGCCAGGTCCCGTCCAGGATGCCCAGGGCCCAGCGACGGTGCACGGCGGCATCCAGGATGGGATGGGCGAAGAAGGGATTGAGGGCCGGGTCGGAGATCTGCAGGATGTAGACGGCGCGGACCGCCATGGCGGCCAGGGTCACCCAGACGAACAGCACCCACGGTCGGGGAGGACGGGGTCCGGTGGGGTGGACCATCCTGGGCCTCCTGGTGAAGACATCATGGCGTCAGCAGGCACAATGCCGGCTCCCGCAATTCCTGATTGTCTCACACCCGGGGACCGTACGTCAAATTACCCCGCGCTACGCCTTCCACTCCCTGGTCCGGTCCACGAGACCTGAAATCGTGATAAGCAGGATGGCCACGGTCGCGAAGATGTAGACCCAGGGCGGCACGACGGCCGCATCCCCCTGGGCGTAGCTGTGCAGCCCGGTCAGGAAGTAGTTCACGCCGAAATAGGTCATGACCACCGAACTGATGGCGGCCAGGCTGCCGGCGCTGTTGAGCCAGATGGATCTCAGGGCGGGGATCCAGCGGAAGTGCAGCACCACGGCGTACACCAGGATGGTGATCAGGGACCAGGTCTCCTTGGCGTCCCAGCCCCAGTATCGCCCCCAGGACTCGTTGGCCCACACGCCCCCCAGGAGGGTGCCGATGGACAGCAGGCCCAGGCCCGCGATCAGCACGAAGCGGTTGATCTTGTCCAGGATCTTCACCGCGGCGTGGATGTTGGGATTGGCCGACCCCTTGGCCAGGAACAGGATCAGGATCAACGCCCCCAGCAGGGCCGACAGGCCCAGGAACCCGTAGCTGGCCGTGATGATGGTCACGTGGATGTTCAACCAGTAGGAGACCAGCACCGGCACCAGCGGCCCGATGGCCGGGTCGAAGGTCGAGAGCATGGACACGCCCAGGATCACCACCGTCAGCAGCGAGCCCAGGCTGCCCGGAGCCGCCATCCTGAAGCTGTACTCGCAGATCAGCCCCGCCAGGGCGATGGCCAGGCTGATGAACAGCAGGGACTCGTGGCCGTTGCTCAGGGGCGCGCGCCCCGAGGCGATCCAGCGCAGGACGTAGGCGTAGACCATGCCGCCGAAGGCCCCGGTGTACAGCACCATGCCCAGGGTGTAGAAGGGATTGCGGAAGCTGGACCGCAGCCGGCTGCCCCGGAACAGATGCCAGAAGAAGACAGCCATCAGCACGAATGACGCCAGCAGCAGGGGGATCATCATCCAGGAGAAGATGTGGGCCCGGTTGTAGATCAACTCCGCCTGGATCCGGGTGTCCGGGGGGATGACCTCGCTGCCGTACTGATGCTGGATGGCGTCGATGCGCCTGACTCCGTCGGCGATCATGGCGTTGTTCCCGCTCTGCAGGCCTCCCACCAGGGCGTTGTACGCGGCCGAGTACACCGAAAGCTGATCCGCGTTCAATCCCGGCTCGACCTTCTGGAACGACTGCCATGTGTGGTTGGGATCGTCGGGAATGGGGAACAACCTCAACTGGGTACCCTGGAAGGTCATGTAGAGGATCTGGAACCGCTCGTCGAAGCTGATGAGCTTGCGCTGGGTCTTGGTGCGGTCGCGATCCGGCGTGCGGTGCGCCTGTTCGGCCAGATCGGCCAGGCGATACTGTCCCGAGGCGTCGAACAGGCTGGCCGCCGAGACATGGGTCGTGGACTTGTCCACCCCCAGCAGATCCTTCAGGCCCGCGAACCGCACGGCGATGATGGGCTTGTCCCACCAGAAATCCGGATTCGTGGACCAGCTGAGGTACTGGTCCACGGGCTGGCGTCCCTCGAACTTGGAGCGCTTGGCGACCTTCATCACCGTCTCGCGGGCCAGGGTATCGAGAGGCTTCATGCGGCCCCGGTAATCCTGGATGATCAGCCGCGAAGCCGCTTCCCGGACCGGATCCGAAAGGGTGACGAACCCCGACTGCACCGGATGCATGGACTCCGAGTGGTCATGGCCATCCTGGGCGCGTGCCGGCTGCGACAGTCCCGCGACGCCGAGGGTCAGCAGGACCAGCAGGGACATCTTGACCGCTTTCTTCCCCACGTTCTTCTGCTCCTGATCCGAAGCCATCAGCTCCTTCAGCACCCGCGACAGCTCCTTGAACAGGATGAGGAGGAAGCCGAGGGAGATCATGCCGTAGCCGATGTAGGTGGGCAGCTTGCCCGGGTCGTGGTTCACCGAGAGGATGGTTCCGTGACGGTCCTGGTCATAGGATGACTGGAAGTGCTTGGAACCGCGGTGGACCATGGGGTGGTTCATGTAGATATGGGCCTTCCGCCCGGTGATCCCCTGGCCGGGATCATCGAGGGTCACATAGCTCTCGTAGGTGGCGGGATTGTTGCTGCCGGGGTAGGTCTGCAGGACGAAATCATCCAGGTGCACGCTGTAGGGCACCTTCTTGACCACCGAGCCGAAGGCCAGCTTCACCGGCACCCCCCCCAGATCGACGGTCGTGCCCGAACCCTCCCGCATACAGAGGGCTTCGGCCTGGTTGCCGTCCTCGTCACGGATCAAAACTTCGGCGGCGGCCCTTGCGTTGGCATTGTCCGAATTGACGGGCCCCAGCACCGCCGAGGTCATGACCTTGACCACCACGAAGGAGAAATCCGTCGTCTCGCTGCCGTACAGGGAGGACTCGCGCAAGGGAAAAACCTCGCCCGGTGCAATGGGGTTCTGCTCCTGGGTGTCCATGTCCATGACCGACAGGGGGAAGGACGCCCGCCCCTGGATGCCCGTCTCGCCGCCACGGGTGAATTCCAGCCCCCGGTTGACCTCGTAGAGCATGTCCAGATCCTGGAAGGCCTCCTGGCCGCCGCCGTGACCCATGGAGAAATCGGGATGGAAAGCGAACAGGAGGCGTTCGCCGGTCTTGCCGTCGGGACCGGTGATCTCGACCCGGATCATGGGATTGACCAGGGGACCCGAGGCCGAGGATTCTGCCCCCACCTTGAAGTCGGTCTGGAACTCGGTGATGACGAATGTATAGCCGCCGCACTCGTGGCTCTCATCATCCGGCCAGGCCACGGGGAAGGTGCAGGTTTCCGTGCCGATGTGCAGACGCAGGTCGCCGTAGGGAGAATCGCTCATGGACCCCTGGAAGGGGTGGTCCAGGAAACGGGCCTGCACTCCGGAGATGGTCGTCTGGTCGCCTTCGGCCAGGGTGCGTGACTGGACGTCGCCGCCCACGGTCACACCGTACTGGATGACGGGGATGCCGTCGGGAGCTTCCTGCCAGGCCTCGGCGTAATGAGGCCAGAATTCCGTGGCGCCCAGCTCGTACTTCCTGCCGCCGATAGTGACCTTGTGCCGGACATGGTTCTCGCCCGGCTTCCACAGGCGTACTGGAAACGACCCCGTCTGGTCGCCGATGGTCGCCTGCAGGTGGGCACGATCCGAATAGATGTAATCCACGGTCTGGCCCTCGCGGATGTGCATGGACCCCTCGTATCCCAGGTACCGGGTCATGCCCGCCCCGACCAGGATCACGACCATGGCGATGTGCACCAGGGCGAATCCGTACTGCTGCGGCCGGTAGGGCCAGCGTTTGATGAACAGCAGGATGAGGCTGATGGTCAGCAGGATCAGCAACCCTTCGAACCAGCGGGCGGCGTACACCAGGTCGTAGGCTGCTTCGCGCCCATGGGACGATTCGATGAAGGTGGCCTTGGCCGCGCCGATAGCCACCAGTCCCATGATGGCCGCGCTGAACTTGAGGGAAGAAAGGAAGGCGACGACGGGATTCTTCCAGAAGGATTTCACAGTGACCACCCGGGTTGCGGATTGGCGGTAGCTGGCAGCTGACGGAAGACCTTCAGCAACCAATTTGGTGGGAGAAATATAATCTCCTTTGTCCTGATCGACCAATAATTGTTAGTGAATTGACGAGCTGTTGAACCCTCCGGGAGCCTCACTGATTCCGAAACATATTCTCAGTTTGCACCCCACTCCCGGCTGCTCCGGTCTGAACCGACAGTTTCCCTATTGTCAGACCCGGCCTCACCGGTGGTTTCCAACGAGGACAGTTTTTCTCGTTGTACCCCCATACCAACGTGCAAACTGATACAGGATTATTGCATACCCGGAATATTTTTCACCCCTGTTTCCCCGTGCCAATGTAACACCTGGGGTGTTACAGATTTATTATAATCCTTCAAATTTATACCGTATAACACCTGATGTTTTCATAGTAAATATTCAGCATAAATGGTGAAATGAAAAAACTCTTGACGAAATCGTCAAGACCTTGCTACCATCCCTCCCCTAAAGAATTCATCACTGCTTCTTCCTCCCGGGAGCGGATATGAAAGCCCAAGACCCCACGCAGATTCATGGATCTCTCTTCTTCCTGATCTCCCTGTTGCTGGTGACCCTGTTGATGGTCACCTCCTTTGCAGGCCCCGTACAAGCCAAAAAGGACATGCAGGTGGCCACCGAGGGCGACCCCGGCGACGGCAACCTCAGCCCCGAGTCCCTCCAGGCCGCTTCGGGATCATCCCCGGGCTCGACCATGGACGGCGGGATGAAGAGTTACACTCTCCAGCCGCTGGGCATTGAACAGCAATGCTGGTTCGTTTCCCTGCCGGGCGTCTCCAGCCAGATGACATGGTTCTTCCTTTCTGGGACCGCCGGCGATCTCTTCCGGTGGAGTGGCATCCCCGTTTCCCTGCAGTGGGAAAGGAGGTGCGGCCATGCGCGCTGACGGCAATCTTTCCCCGGATGCTGCCAGGATCGAGCATACCGGAACCTTCTCCGCCTCCTCCTGCGGACCGAACACCGACGGACCCCTGGCCGAGGCCGAGGCCGCAGTCAGAAAAGGCCAGGCCGCTTCTGCGCTGCGGATGCTGGAACCCCTGTGTCCCACCGGGCACAATGCGTCGTCGACGCTCAGCGGGGTGGAACTTCCGACCGCAGTGCTCCTGCAGGCCCGTTGCCTTCTCGATCTGAAGCGGCACGAGGAATGCCGCCGCTTCATGGACCTGGCCCGCGGCAAGGGTTGGATCGAGGCCGATGATCCCGGCCTGCAAATCGTGGAACTGCACCTGTCGCTCATGGACCAGGAGTACTCCGCGGTCAGGAACGGCGCCGAGACCCTGCTGACCGGGATCACCAACCACGCCGACCCCAGGCACGCGGAATTGCGGATGATCCTGGGTGCCGCCCTGCGCTGGCAGGGCCGCCTGGCCGAAGCCGTCGGGCACGTGGAATTCGCCCACGCCGCCTTCACCGTCCTGCAGGAACCATCCCGCGCCGCGGTGGCCGCCAACTTCCTGGGCTGGACCCATCTTTCGGCCGGACGCCTGGAAGAATCCCGGCGCTGGTTCGAGAAAAGCCTTGGCTCGCACGAAGAGTTGGGATGCCCCCTGCGCATGGCCCAGACGTACCAGAACCTGTCCATTGTCTGCTACAAGCAGGGCGATTACATCGTGGCCACGGAACTGCTGGAACGTGAATTGAACCTGGTGGCCGACCATCCCGACATGGTCTGCCGGGCACGCATCGCCCTGGGCAACGTCCTGCGTCTGCAGGGTGATTGCCTGGCCGCACGCAGCTGTCTGCTGGAGGCCTATTCCCTGGCGACAGGTGGAAACCTGGCACGGGAGCAGGCCCTGGCCCTGGAATTCCTGGGGGATGTGTTCCGGGACGAAGGCAATCCCGGCGAAGCGCGGCGCTACTACCAGAGGGCCCTGGGCATCGCCCGCGATCTGGCGCCGCGGGGCGATCTTGTCATGGAGCTCAAACGCCGCCAGGGGGAATGCCTGGACCTGGAGGGGCTCCATGTGGACGCCCAGTCGGTTCTGGTGGAAGCCCTGGAAATCGGCAAGGCCGTGGATGACGTGTTCGAGATCGCCGTCATTCGGCGTTGCCTGGGCGTCAACGCCGCCAACCTGGGCCGCTGGCAACTGGCCGTCGAGAACCTGGAACAGTCATTGACGACCCTGCGCAGCATGCGGGCCCGTCACGAGGCCATGCTCAGCGCCTGGCATCTGGCCGTGATCCTGCTGCGCCGAATCGATGCCGGTCGCGCAGGATCGGCAGGGGCCGAGACGCTGGAAACCGCCTGGTTGACGGCGCTGCAAGCCCAGCAACTGTATCAGGAACTGGAGACCTCCCAGCTCAGGGATCGAATCCCAGACATCATCGAGAACATCAACCGCAGGCGCCACGCCCGGTGCGAGACCACTCCCCGGTCCGCGGCCTTCTCGTCGCGGCGCATCCCGGCCACGCGCGTGGTGGCGGTATCGGAAATCTTCCGCCAGGTCCTGCAGCGCTGTGACGGGTTTTCCCGCTACAAGAACCCGGTGCTGCTCCAGGGTGAAAACGGCACGGGCAAGGAACTGCTGGCACGGCGCATCCACGAGACGAGCCCGCGTGGTACGGCACCCCTGGTCAGGATCCATTGCGCCTCGGCGGCCCCTGATGTCCTGGCCCGGGAGATCTTCGGCGCCGCAGCCGGTACGACACCCCATTCCCGGCGCAGCGTGCCGGGCCTGGTGGCCCAGGCCGAAGGCGGCACGTTGATGCTGCAGGGCATCGAGGATCTGCCGCGCGAACTGCAGGGCGCGGTCCTGCGCCTGATCCAGGAAGGCGTCTACCGCCCCGTGGGCGACGGCCGGGAACACCAGGCCAATGTGCGCGTCCTGGCCACGGCGGAGACCGACCTGGCCGGGCAGGCCGACAAGGGGTTCTTCAGGCAGGATCTGTACTTCCGCCTCAAGCAGATGCATGTCACGGTGCCGCCCCTGCGGCGGCGCACCGAGGACATCGTGCCCCTGCTGGATCATTTCCTGACCCGCCTGAGCGGCCATACCGTCACCGCGCGAGACCTGCTCGATCTGCCCGGCCTGGAAGCCCTGACCACCCACCACTGGCCGGGCAACACTTCCGAGCTGGAAGCTGTCGCCCAGCAGATCTGGCTCAGCCGGGACTTGGGCAAGTCCTTCCGCCTGCGACGCAGGCGGACCGCGGAAGGCGGCACTCTCGAGTTGATCGAAGAGCACGCCGCCACGGACAAGGCCGGTCTTGTCGATCATCATTCGGGCATGACCTGGACCTCGCTGAACGCCCTGATCGAAAGGGCGGGCGGCAACAAGGCCAAGGTGGCCCGCAACCTCGGCATTTCCCGCATCACCCTCTACCGGTGGCTGGACCAGCTGAACCCCGGATCGTCCTGACCTGGCGCCGTGGACAACGCTACCTGGTGAACCCTGAAGCCCCCGGCTGCGAGCCGGGGGTTTTCAGGTTCCGGCCAGTGCTCTATGCTCCAGCCGAGACGCTTCGCTATTGTCCCCTTACCGGAGGACCGCATGCTGGACCGCTACTTCCAGATCACCGCACGCGGCAGCACGCCGGGCAGGGAGGCCGCCGCCGGGGCCGTCACCTTCCTGACCATGGCCTACATCATCTTCGTCAACCCCTCGATCCTGGCCGCCGCCGGCATGGACAAGGGCGCGGTCATCACGGCCACCATCCTGGCGTCCGCTTGCGGCACGTTGCTGGCGGGTCTGTGGGCGCGGGTGCCGTTCGCCATGGCGCCAGGCATGGGACTGAACGCGTTTTTCGCCTACAGCCTGGTGCTCGGCAAGGGGGTGAGCTGGCAAACGGCCCTGGGCGTGGTCTTCATCTCGGGCGTGGCGTTCCTGTTGCTCACCCTGGTCGGGGCGCGTCGGCACGTCGTCAACGCCATCCCCGAGGATTTCCGTCTGGCCATCGCGGCGGGCATCGGCCTGTTCATCGCCTTCATCGGACTGCGGAACCTGGGCCTGGTCACCGGCAACGAGGCCACCCTGGTCCAGCTCGGGCACCTCGACACGCAGGTCATCCTGGGTCTGGCCGGCCTGCTGGTGATCATCGTCATGACCGTGCGGGGTCTGCCCGGAGGCATCATGGCCGGTATTCTTACCACGACCGTCCTGGCCCTGGCCACGGGGCTGATCGCACCTCCTGCCCGTCTGGTGACCGCCCCGCCCGGCCTGGGACCGGTACTGCTGAAGATGGATGTCGCCGGCGCCCTGGCAGGCGGCATGTGGGGCGCCATCTTCTCCTTCATGTTCGTGGACCTGTTCGACTCGGTGGGCACCATCGTGGCCTGCAGCTATCAGGCGGGTCTGGTGCACGAGGACGGGTCCATCACTGGGCTGGACCGCGTGCTGGAGGCCGACGCCGTGGCCACTGTGGCCGGTGCCGTCCTGGGCACCAGCACGACCACCACCTACATCGAATCCGCAGCCGGCATCGCCCAGGGAGGACGAACGGGTTTGACCTCCGTAGTGACCGCGGGCCTGTTCCTGGTCGCTTTGCCCTTGACCCCGTTGATCGGGATGGTGCCTTCCTACGCCACCGGTCCGGCGTTGATCATGGTGGGGATGCTCATGTTCGGGAACGTGACCCGCATCCGGTGGTCGGACATGACCGTGGCGGTGCCCGCCTTTCTGGCCATGGTGCTCATGCCCCTGACCTACAGCATCAGCATGGGACTGGCCTTCGGCTTCACGGCCCATGTACTGGTCATGGCGGTCACGGGCAAGGCTCGCACGCTTCATCCCCTGCTGTGGTTCATCGCGGCGTTTTCCCTGCTGGAGATCTTCCTGGCGGCGGCGGGGTCCTGAGCGGGGCAAAGGAAACCTTGTGCCTCTGAAATTGTGTCCGCCCCAATGACCGTGATATCAGGCCCCTGCCTTCACGGATATAACTTGTTGTCAAATGGCGTCATGGAGGTCCGGGAGCCATGGAGGGCGGACGGGCCGAAATGCCGAGGTTGCCGAAGCCAGGAAGGCGCAGGCAACCGTCCATATGACAGCAAGTTATATCCGTGAAGACAGGGATTTAATCATGACGATTAGGGGGCGGACACAATTTCAGAGGCACAAGACAAAGGAAAGGGCCCGGAAAAACCCGGGCCCTTCAGGTCGTGGCCTGTGTCCGAAACTACCGGTACAGCGCCTTGACGCTGCTGAAGGAGGTGGATTCATCGTCCACGGTGCAGTTCAGATCGAACTGGTAGGTCTGGGCGGTGCCGCCGTTGAGGCTGGCACAGATCTCCACGTGGAAACCACCGGACTGGTACTCCCCGTCCCAGATGCCGCTGAAGCAGTAGGTGAATTCCCCGCCGACTCCGACTTCGTGGCTGACCATCTGGCAAACCTCGATGCGGTTGACCTCGGCTCCCGTGTCGTCGAAGAGCAGCACCTGGTAGCACAGGTTGCCTTCGTCCACGCTGCTGGTGAAGTACACCGTGGCGCAGAGATTCCAGCCGTTGCAGTCCGCATCGGCCGTCACTTCGGTGACGTGGCAGGCCAGGGCCAGGGTCGGCAAAGCCAGAGCAAGTAGGACGGTCAGCGTGATCAATCTTTTCATGGTTTTCCCTCCAACAGGTAAAATTGTGAATTAGAGGTATAATTATAAACCAAAAAGGTCCGTTTGAGGAATAATATCGTTACTCCTCATCAACAAACCACCTGGAATCAGATGGGCGAGTCCTGCCGACCGGCTGCATAGGGGCCCTGGGAACGTGTGGGGAAACACGAAACCCCCGGGACCACCGGCCCCGGGGGTTTCTCCAGCAGGGATTATTTCCGGTGGCCGCTCATGTCCGGCCTGGCCTTCACCGGATACTGCGGCGGTCCGGGGATATCCCACTTGCCGGGATTCTCCTCGAGCTGCTGCAGCAGGTACTGAACCGCGAAGTCCAACTGCGCATCATGCCCCGCCACCACGTCGGCCGGGGCATTGATCACCACGATATCCGGTTCCACACCCCAGCCCTCGATGGGCCAGGTGCCGTCCAGGCCGTAGAGCCCGAACTGGGGCGGGGTGACCGCGCCGCCGTCGACCAGGTCCTCGTGCGGCTCCATGCCCGTCGAACCGCCCCAGGTGCGCTCGCCGATGAGCGTGGCCAGGCCCTTGCGCTTGATGGCCTCGGCGAAGAACTCGCCGTTGCTGTAGGTGTCCCCGTTGATCAACACGACCAGCGGGCCGTGGAACACCCGCTCGGGGTTGCGTCCGCCCTTCCCTTCGCGGGGCTGGGTGACGGCCCACAACCGGCGTTCCAGGCGATCGATGACCATGTCGCCCACGAACCCGCCGCCGTTGTAGCGGTCGTCGATGATCATGGCCTGCCGGCCGGTCTGCGGATAGTAGGAGCGACCGAACTCCACCAGCCCCTTCTCGCCCATGTCCGGCATGTGGACATAGGCGATCTTGCCGTCGCTCAGCTTGGTCACATGATCCAGGTTGGCGTCGACCCAGGCCCGGTAACGCAGGCCTCGCTCGCTGCGCAGGGTCCGGATGCGGACCTCGCGGGACTTCCTGCCCGAGTCGTTGCCGCTGACGGTCACCGTCACCATCTTGCCTGACCGGTCCTGCAGATGGGCGAAAACGTTGTCGCCGACGGTGATGTCCTCGCCGTCGATCGCCAGCAGATAGTCGCCCTCGTGCACCTCGACGCCGGGTTCCAGCAGGGGAGACCGGTAGCGGGGATCCCAAGACACGCCCGGCACGATGGAGGTGATCCGGTAGTGGTCCTTGCCCTTTTCCACGCCGAATTCGCACCCCAGCAGACCTGTGGGAACGCGAGCGCCGGTATCCTCGAAATCACCGCCGTAGACATAGGTGTGGCCGATGTTGAGCTCGGCGATCATCTCCCCGATCAGGTAGTTCAGGTCGCCGCGGGTGCCGCAGCCGGCCACGAAGGGAGCGTACTTCTCGTACATGGCGGGCCAATCCACACCGTGCATGTTCCCGTCGTAGAACCAGTTGCGCTGGATCCGCCAGGCTTCGCGGAAGATCTGGGGGAACTCCTGCATCCTGTCCACGGTCAACTTTATGGCGCCGGGATCGATCTTGCCGTCGCCGACCTCGGCCTTCTTGCCCGCGTCGACCATGCCGTACTTCCCGCCGGCCCGGTAGATCAGGTGTTTGCCGTCGGCGCTCAGGTGGTAGTTGGCGATGCCCGACATCAGATCTTCCAACTGCTCGTCTTCGAGCTTGTAGCCCACCAGGTCCAGGGCGCCGCCGGTATGGTCGTTCACGTTCTGGTACTTCAAGAATTCGGGGTCGTCCCGCCGCAACATGACGAAGCCGCCCTCGACCGCTTCCAGGCGGAAGTAGTTGCCGGGCTCGATACCCTCGCAGGCGAGGATCCGGCCGCCGATGCCGTCCAGGTCGATGACGGTCGCCTCGTCCTTGTCGCCTTCCTTGTCCTTGTCCTTTTTGCCCTTCTTGCCCTGCTTGCCGTCCTTGTCGTCGGCTTTCACGGCCACCTCGGTATCCTCGGTGTAGAAGGGAGAGCGCACGCCGTCGCGCAGCAGGACCAGGTAGGGCAAGGCCGTCTTCAAAAAGACATGGTTCTGATCCTGCCGCCCCATGATGGGGTGGAACGTGCGGCTGGACAGGAAGTAGAGGTACTGCCCGTCACGGGAGAAAGACGGCGACCAGTCCTCGGTCATGTCGTCGGTCAGCTTGGTGTTCCTGCCCGTGTCGGTGTCGTACAACCAGATGGCCTCGTTCATGTTGGCGGTCTGGGTGGTGTAGGCCACCCAGCGGCTGTCCGGCGACCAGACATAGTCCTGGATGCCCCAGCGTTCCCAGGCGTCGTCGTAGTCGCTGTGGGCGATCTCGCGCACCTTCCCCGAGGCCGCATCGACCAGGTGCAGCTTCATGAACTTGTCGGCGAACAGCAGGGACTTGCCGTCGGGCGACCACACCGGCTGCAGGATGAACCCGAAGTCGCCGTCGGTCAGCTGCTTCCACTCGCGGCGGCCGTGCTGATCCAGAAGGTAGATCTGTTCCTCGCCCGTGCGGTCGGAAACCAGGGCGATCCAGCGCCCGTCCGGACTCCATGCCGCATCCTTCTCCCGACTGCCGGGCGTGCGCGTCAGGACCAGGGGGTCGCCCTCGTCCGTGGGCAGGTTGAGGATCTCGCCGCGCGCCTCGATGATCGCGCGCTCGCCGCCGGGGGACAGGCCGAAGGACCCGGTCCGGGGCGAGGGCTTGACCAGCTCGGTTCTGACCAGTCGCCGGTCCGAGGGGATGGTGATGGGCACGGCCGCGACCTCGCCGGAAGCCAGGTCCAGCACGCTCAGACCCGGACCGTGCTGGAAGATGATCCTGCCTTCCCCGAGGCTGGGGTACTTCACATCGTACTGCTTGAAGAAGGTCAGGCGACGGGTCCGGCCTGAGGCCGTGTCGTAGCCGTAGATGTTCAGGGTGCCGTCCTGGCGGTCACTGGCGAAGTAGATGTTGCCGTCGGCGGACCACATGGGGAACTGGTCGCTGCCGGACCAGTCCGTTATGCGGGTGATGTCGCCGCTGGCGAAATCCTTGACCCAGACGTCCTGGGCGTTTCCGCCCTGGTACCGCTTCCAGGTCCGCACGTGGCGGCCGTAGCGGTTGTAGGCCAGGCCGCTGTGATCCGGGGCCATAGAGGCGAGGGAGCCCCGGTCCACCGGCAACCTGGTGGGCATCCCGCCGTCCAGGGAAACTCGGTACAGCTCGCTGGCGAACGACGGTGCCCTGCGGTTGGACGAGAAGACCACGCCCTTGCCGTCGGGACACCAGTCGGCCACCAGGTCCATGGCCGGGTGGTAGGTCAGCCGACGGGGCACGCCGCCTTCGATATCCATGACGTAGACATCCATGCCCCCGTCGTAGTTGCCCGTAAAGGCGACCATGGTACCGTCGGGGGAAATCTTCGCGTCCAGTTCCAGGCCCGGGTTGCTGGTGATGCGGCGGGCCTCGCCTCCTGTATCCGGCACCAGCCATAGGTCGTCCTCGTAGGTGAAGATGATGCGGCCGTGACCGATGTCCGCGTAGCGCATGACGTAGCCGGGGGATTCGTCGACGGCGGGGCCGGCTGCGACCACGGCGGTCACCGCAAGCAATGCCACAAGGACCAGAGCAACACGCAGGCGTTTCACGATGGAGCCTCCCTGAAAGGATGGAAACGGGCCGACAAAAACAGGCAAGTGATTTATGCGGATTTCCAGGTAGAATGTTGCACCCGACAGCCCTGCAGGCAAGATCAACCGGAGGGATCCATGACACCTTCACCGGAACCGGACAACCGGTATCCCGCCCCGGCGATCTACGACATCCTCAACACCCCCGGCACGCGGGATGAGATCGACGCCTTCGAGCGGATCCTCCGGGCCCTGGGCGGCACGGACGACCGCAACCGTCTCTGGTTCGAGCCCGCCTGCGGCACTGGACGCTACCTGCGCCTGGTCTGCCGCCGCGGGCACCGGGCGGCCGGCTTCGACACGGATGCCGCCATGTTGACCTATGCCCGGCGTCGCAGGGAACTGGCCGGGGCGACCCTGTTCCGGGCCGACATGGCCTCTTTCCTGCAGCAGGCTCACGATGCGGGCGTGGCCGCCGGCAGTGTCGATGTGGCCATCAACCCCGTCAACTCCCTCCGGCATCTGCCGTCGGACCGGTCCCTGGTCGCCCACCTGGACCAGATGGCCGTCCTGCTCGAACCCCGGGGCTTGTACATCGTGGGGATCAGCCTCACCGACTACCGGTGGCTGGAGCCGGAGGAGGACCTGTGGGAAGGAGCCCGGGGGCGCTGCCGGGTCCGGCAGCTCGTGAACTACCTGCCCCCGGAGCCGGGCACACCGCGCGCCAGGGTCGAGACCGTGATCAGCCACCTGAGCGTCATCAGGCCCCGGGGTACCGACCATCTGGACCAGCGCTACGACCTGCGCACTTATGACCGACGCCAATGGGAGGCTGTGATCGGTAGATCAAAGCTGGTCAGGATCGCCTCCCGGGACCCTGCGGGGCGACCCCTGGCCGGCCGCAGGCTGCCCTACCAGCTGGAAGTCCTCGGCCGCCGTTCCGGTCAGTGATTCTCCAGGGTGATGGTCCCACTACCTGCGTCCAGAATGACCTGGGCGGCTCCGTCGCCCACGGTGACATCCATCTCGTTTCGCTTCCGGTGCCTGGTCTTCGCTCCGGCCAGCCGGCACTGCACACCACCGGAGCTGGTCTCGGCCGAGATCCTGGCCGAGGCCTCTGGAGGCAGCAGGAGATCGATGCTGCCGCTGCCGGTGTCCACCTCGTAGCGCCCCGTTTCCAACCGGACGAGCATGAGTTCCACCGATCGGCTGCCGGTGTCGATGATTACACGGTCGGCCTCGATTCCCACGGCACGCACCCCGCCGCTGCCGGTATCCACATGGAGCTTGCGGCAAGAGGCCTGATCGACTCGTACCGACCCGCTGCCGGTGTCGACGTGGATCTTGTCCGCGTTGATCCCGCTCAGGTTCACCGAGCCGCTGCCGGTATCGGCATCCAGCCGAGGCCCTTCGATCCCTGCGGCGGTCACCGAACCGCTGCCGGTGTCGATGACGACATCGCCCTGGATATCCGAGACATCCACGGCACCGCTGCCGGTGTCGGCCACGAGGTCCCCCGTCAGGTTTCGGACCACGATGTCGCCCCGGCTGGTATCCAGGTTCAGATTACCCGTGACGCCGCTCACCGTGATCTCCCCTACCCGGTCCACGACCTTCAGCCGACCTCCCTCCGGTACGGCGATGGAGATGTCGGCCCACACCTCCAGTCCCTTGCCTCGTCCCCGCACCGTCACCCGTCTGCTGGTGATGTCGGCGAAGAG
>CAYPVD010000033.1:0-18321 GCA_964414055.1 uncultured Fibrobacteraceae bacterium | reverse complement strand
CGCATGTCCGGCCTGTTGCAGTAAACAGGCCGGACACAATCTCACAGGCACAACCTACTTGAACAGGGCCTTGACCTTGCTCATGCTCGCCGCCTCGGTATCGACGATGGTGCTGGGCGGCTCGGTCTTGCCGTCCCATACCTCGTCATAACCCGGCTCGAGCGTGCCGCTGTTGGCGTTGGTTCCGCTCACGAACGTCCAGTTCAACTGGTCGTCCGGGGCCATGTCCGTCAACCTCGTCCCGCCGACCCAGTCCAGGTGGCCGGAAGCCGACCCGGGACCGACCGGAGGGACGAACTGGCTCAGGCTGGTGAGGTTCCCCACCAGGATGGCCGTGCCGTCGGTGAAGGTGGCCGGGTTCGCGTAGTCGGCGGAAGTCGCCGCGTCCTGGTAGATGGTCACGGTCCCCCCGGCGAAAATCCGGCTGATGCCGTCGACGGTCAGCGTGGCGCCCTCCAGCACAAGCGTGAACTCGTAGTTGGCGAAGTCCAGGGGAATCGGTGAATCAATGGGAGCAGGGTCGAACATGACACTGTACATGGTCAGCTGGCCACCCACACCCGCCGGCAGCAGGGCCTGCCCATTGAAGTCGAACAACTGCTGAGCCGACGCCCCCAGTGGAAGGGCGGCTACGACCAGCACGATCAGGAGTCCTTTCATCATTGTCTTCATCTGTATCCTCCCATACCCGCAAGCGGGGATCGCCTACTTGAAGAGCGCCTTGACGGAGCCCCAACTGGCCGTTTCGGTATCAACCGCGGAATCGATCTCGAATGTCCCGTCGATCTGGATCCAGTACCCCTCGGGTATCTGAGCCCCGGCCTCGAGGGTGAAGGCCCCGCCCCATGTGTACACGCAGTTGGTGCACATCTCGTTGATGATGGAACCGGCGATTCCGTCCAGGTTGCCCTCGAAGGATCCGTAGGCACCGCTAGCGTCGAAGTACATGGTGAAGCTGGTGAAAGCTCCCCTGAAGAACAACGAGCCCTCGGTGAACGTGCCGGGCGAGGTGGCGTTTGGCGGGTTGATGCCCCAGTCGGCGTTCATGGCCGGATCCTCGTAGATGTCCATGTACCCGCCGGTGTAGTTGATGATGGTGTAGCCGCCGCCGTCCACAGGTCCGTCGCTGATCAGACCGTAGATGTGCAGGGTGACTTCTTCTGTGCCCAGGTCGATCTCGAAGGCAGGATCGATGTCATCGGCCACGCTGGTGATGATCAGCTCGTCACCGGCAGCCTTGAGTGGACCTGAAGCCTGCTCCCAGCCGTACCCGAGGTAGTCCACGGTGTAAACCTGCGCGGAAACCGGTGCGGCAACAAGGAGAGCCAGCAGGATACCCAGCAGAAGTTGCGGGCCCGGGAATTGTTTCATGATGCTTGTCCCCCAGTCTGAACCAAGTTGTCCAAGTGCGAAAATCAAGACATTCATAGGGCGATTTCTGAATAATTAGACACTATCACAGGTCGCGCAGGAAATCAAAGATTTTCCGAAAAAAACCTGCCATTGTTGCTTATTTTAAAACAAGAGGTTACACGATATTGAAAATATAGAGCTGAATCGGCCCCGGCCGAAACCGGGGCCGATCCATATTTCCAATCCTGTCGGCCGGAATCTACTGGAACAGGGCCTTGACCGAACCCCAGGCCATGTCGTCGTTGTCCACGATGGGTTCGCGGGGCTCGATCTTGCCGTCCCACATCTCGTCGAATCCGGGCAGGGTCTGATTGACACCGCTGTTGACGCCGCTGAAGAAACCCCAATCGGCCTGGTCTTCAGGAGCGATGTCGTCCAGACGTGTGCCGCCGTTCCAATCCACGGAACCGGAAACCGAGCCTATCCCCGTGGGGAACATGGTCCGGCTCAAAGCGGTGATGGTGCCGACCAGAATCGCCGTGCCGTCGGTGAACGTTGACAGGTCTGCGAAGTCCGCCGCCGTGCCTGCGTCCTGGTACAAGGTCACCGTGCCACCCGAGTAGTGCTGGGTGAAACCGTCGGAATCCAGAACCAGATCCATCACCACCAGGGTGAACTGGTAGTCGGCGAAATTCAGGGGGATGGGGGTCGTGGCGGGCGAGGCGTCGAACACCTCGCTGTACATGGTCAGGGTACCGCCGACACCGCCGGGCAGGATGGCTTGACCGTTGAAATCGAATAGTTGCTGGGCCGAGGCGGCCAGAGGCAGCGCAGCCACCGCAAGCACTACCAGCATTCCCTTGAGCATCGTCCTCATGTTGTTACCTCCGGAAATCACGGGCTCCCCCGGCTTCATCGGTTGAACAGGGCCTTGACGGAACCCCAGCTGGCTGTTTCGGTATCTACGGCCGAATCGATTTCAAACACACCATCGATCTGCAGGTCATACCCGGCAGGAATCTGGGCATCGGACTCCTGGGAAAACGAACCGCCCCAGGTATAGACGCAGTTGGTGCACATCTCGTTGATGATGGAACCTTCGATCCCGTCCAGGTTGCCCTCGAACGAACCGGAAGCTCCGGACGAGTCGAAGTACATGGTGAAGCTGGTGAACGCACCCCGGAAGAACAGGGAACCGTCGCTGAAGGTCGAGGGGGAAGTGGGATTGGGCGGGTTGGTGCCCCAGTCCGCATTCATGGCCGGATCCTCGAAGATGTCCAAGGTACCGCCGGTATAGTTCACGACGTAGTATCCGCCCATGTCCTGCTGACCGGCACTGATCAGGCCGTAGATATGCAGGGTGACTTCCTCGGTGTTCAGATCGACGCCGAAGGCCGGATCGATGTCGTCGGCCACGCTGGTGATGATCAGCTCATCACCTGCGTTGCTGGGCAACATCCCGCCGGTTTCCCAGCCGTAGCCGAGATAATCCACCGCATAGACCTGTCCCAGGGCGGGAACCGTCATCAGCGCCAAGCCGACGACCAGCACGCACGGGATCATTTTTCTCAACATGATTTGAAACCCCCAGATCTTCCAATCCTGATTATTATTGCGATCCCCGTACTGCGGCATGGCCGCGAGAACACTGTTGTATGGGGATCTCGAGGTTATTCAACGGGCGAATTATGTTTGCAGATTACCACTGATTTTCCAGAAATGCAAGCATATTTGAGAATAATTCCCAAATAAATACTGTGGTATGTTCAATAAAAACCTGTTTTCTCAATTTCCAGAATCCAGGATTAAAGGGGTCTCACATCCGTGAGACCCCCTGAAATCACCGGTTCGCCGGTTCAGTTGCTGAACAGGGCCTTCACCGAACCCCAGCTGGCCGTCTCGGTGTCCACCGTGGAATCGATCTGGAACCCACCATCGACCTGGAGGTCGTAACCGGCGGGAATCTGGGCGCCCCCTTCGGAGGTGAACGATCCGGCCCAGGTGTAGACGCAACCGCTGCAGCCGCCGTCGATCATGGTCCCGTCCACGGCGTCGAGCGATCCCTCGAAGGAACCGTATCCCCCTGGGGCGAAGTACAGCGTAAAGCTGTTGAACTCACCACGGAAAAACAACTCCCCGTCGGTGAAGGAAGCAGGAACGGTCGCATTGGGCGGGTTGACCCCCCAGTCCGCATTCCGGGCCGCGTCCATGAAGATCTCCAGGGTGCCCCCCGTGTAGTTGACCACGGTCGTGGAACCGTTGAGGTACCCCCCGGTGCTGATCAGCCCGCTGACGTGGAAGGTCAGCTCGTAGGTACCCAGGTCGACTTCGAACACCGGGTCCGCATGGCTCGTAATGGCCTCGATGTTCAGTTCGTCGCCCGCATTGCTCGGAAACAGACCGCCGGTCTCGAAACCGAAACCGATGTAATCGATGTTGGCTGTCTGGGCTCCAGCCGGCAACACCGCGGCCACGGCCAGCAGCAAGGCCAGCAATCCCATCCTTAACACTATCCTGGTCATGTGAGACCCCGACTTTCCAAGCTTGTGCGAACCCGATCGTCCGGGTCGAAACCCTGGACCACCGCCTCCGCAGATGGTTCCGGAATCTCACCGGAATATCCGTCACATGCTTTGGCTGCTGGATGGGCCAGTCGCCTCCCCCGAAACCCCTGGCCACGTCAATCAACTGCAATCAAATTAATGCGATCTTTATCCACCACAACTCTTTGAGCTGAAGTTAACAGGAATCATTATAAAAATAAAGTTGTTATATAGTCAAGTATTTTCGGAAAAAAATCTATCCCATAGCCCTTGCCATCACCCCGTTGGCAGCCAATACCACCAGAACAAGGAGAGCGTGGCGGGTCAAGGGGTGACGGTGAGGTCGGGTAGGTCGAGATCCAGTTCCTCGCCCCGGAAATTCACGGCCCCGTTGTGGGCCAACTGCCATTCCGGATAGACCAGGCGCGGGATATCCCGGAAACAATCGCTGCACCTGGCCTGGCCCATGTGGCCCGGTTCATGGTGGTGGCGGTTCAAGGCGTTCTTGGGCAACAGGATCCTGCCGGCGTTATAAAGTTCCATGAACATGTTCCGCAGGGTGCGGACCTCCCGCTGCCAATCGTCCAGGGCCCGCTCCAGGGCGCGGCGCAGATCAGAGGTATCCTCTTCGGCCACCGCCCTGTCGACCAGGGCGTTGAACGCCTTGTAGGCCGCCTCGGTCTTGACGAACTGGACCCCGTATTCTTCCAGGTGTTGACAGAATCTCTGTGGCACGGCAACGCCTCCCTGGTTTTCTCATCGGCCAAGGAGGCGTCCGGTTTACGACTTGTTGCCTCGACTCAAAGCGTGAAGGAATCCTTCAGCCCGGGAACGGTGACCTCCGCCCCCGTGGCCTCGGCCAGCAGGCCCGCCAGATGCTGGGACTGCTCCTGCTCCCCGTGCACCACGAAAATTCGCCGCGGCGGCTGCCGTGTCGTGCCGACCCAGCGCATGAGCTCGTCCTTGTCGGCATGGCTGCTCAAACCCTCGATGGTCCCCACCCGGGCCCCGACCTTGATGTCCTGGCCGTGCATCCTCAGGTGGTCCGCTCCATCATGCAGGGAACGGCCACGCGTGCCTACCGCCTGGTAGCCCGACAGCAGCACCAGGTTGTGGGAATCCGGCAACCGTCGCACGAGGTGGTGCAGGATGCGCCCTCCGGTCATCATACCGCTGGCGGCGATGATGACCCGCGGACCCGGCAGGTTGTTGAGCTGCTTGGATTCGTGGACCGTGCGGTGCAGGTGGACCTTGTGAGGGAACAGCCGGTTGCGCCCGTCGGCAATGATATCCTCATCCAGGTTGTCGTCGTACAGGTGGCGCGAATAGATCAACGTGGCGTCGATGGCCATGGGGCTGTCGATGTGGATGGGAACCTCGGCCAGGTCGCCGTCGCTCATCAGGTGGCGCAGGATCAGCCCCACCAGCTGGGTGCGCCCCACGGCAAAGCTGGGGATCAGGACCACGCCCCGCTTGTGGACGGTACGCTTGAAATCCTTGCCTATCTGCTCCAGCACCGGTTCACGGTCGTGCAGCCGGTTGCCGTAGGTCGATTCGATGACCAGCACGTCACAGGGCGGCAGCGGCTCCGGATCTATGTGCAGGGGCATGCCGTAACGACCGACGTCCCCGCTGAAGATCAGGGTCTTTTCCCCGGGATTCACCCCGTCGGACCCGTCGTCCCGCACCCGGAATTCCACGAAGGACGACCCCAGGATATGCCCTGAATTGTGGAACTTCATGCGCAGGTCCGGTCCCAGATCCAGCCACTGATGGAACGGTTCGGGTCGAACGAGCTTGAGGGCGTGCAGGGCATCGACCGACGTGTACAGGGGTTCGGGGTGTTCGTGCTTCGAATAGCCCTTCTTCTTGGCCCAGGCCGCATCTTCCTCCTGTATATGGGCCGAATCCATGAGCATCAACTCGAGCAGCTCGGCCGTGGGTTCGGTGCAGTGGATGATTCCCTTGAAGCCGTACTGCATCATGCGCGGCACGTACCCCGTGTGATCGATGTGGGCGTGGGTCAAGACGATCCGGTCCAGGAAACCCGGCTCGAAGCCCGGCGTATCCCAGTTCATGCGGCGCAGCTTCTTCAGACCCTGGAACAGGCCGCAGTCGATGAGCACCCGCTGGTTGCCGGTCTCCAACAGATGGCGTGATCCGGTAACGGTGCCGGCCGCCCCGTGGAAAGTCAGTTGCATGGTGGGCTTCCTTTAGCTGGGTTTTCCCGGGGCAGCTTGTCCCCCGCAGGTATCTCCCGCATATTCGCTGCGGATCATAGGCAATACAACAGTAAAGGATGAACAATGTTTCGTCTTGGATGGATTTTCGGCACGATATCGGCGGCGATTTTCCTCCTTTCCATCCCCTGTGCATGGGCCGCGACCCCGTCGATCAGCCCTCACCGGGACCCCGCACCCATCCACATCGACGGCCGTCTCGACGAACCCGCATGGCGAACCGCCGGCCTGGTCGCCGACCTGGTGCAGCAGGATCCGGTTCCCGGCGCTCCGACCCCCTACCGCACCGAGGTCCTCCTGCTCATCGACCCCGCCGGGCTGACGGTGGGTTTCCGGTGCCACGATCCCCAACCGAGCGGGATCGCCGTTCATACGTTGCAGCGTGACGGTTCCATCAGGGGCGACGACAGCGTCGCCCTGGTTCTCGATACCTTCGCCGACGGCCGCCGCGGCTACTACTTCCGGGTCAACGCCGCCGGAGCCCGTCAGGACGGCCTGATCACCGGCCCGGAGGACGCCTCCCTGGACTGGGACGGCGTGTGGGACGCCGCCGCCAGACGCACCCCCGACGGCTGGACCGCCGAGATCCGCATTCCCGCCCAGACCCTGCGCTTCGGAAATGATTCCACCCACTGGGGCCTGAACCTGGAAAGGTTCGTGGCGCGGGAACGCCTGACCCTGCGCTGGGCCGACCACTCCCTGGACGCCGGACTCTACGACCTTCGCCGTGCCGGGGTCCTCGAGGGCGTGGAAATCCTGAGGCAGGGCCGGGGGCTTTCCTTGAGCCCCTACGTCACGGCCCGGACCGACAAGAACACCCGTGACGACTCCCACCACACCGACGGCGACCTGGGCGGCGATCTGACCTGGAACCTCACCTCACAGCTGAGCGCCGTCTTCACCGTCAACACCGACTTCGCCGAGACCGAGGTGGACACCCGCCGCATCAACCTGACCCGGTTTCCCCTCTTCTTTCCCGAGAAACGCGGATTCTTCCTGGAGGGTTCGGACCAGTTCGCCTTCGGCTCGGGCCTGGGCCGGGATTTCCTGCCCTTTTTCTCGCGGCGGATCGGCCTGGTGGAGGGCATGCAGGTGCCCATCGACGCCGGGGTGAAGATCCTGGGCCGCAGCGGACGCTGGGGCATCGGCGCCGTCGACGTCCATACCTCCGCCACCGAATTGACCCGGGACGCCAACCTCTTCTCCGGCCGGGTCACCTACGACGTGAACCCGCACCTGACCGTCGGCGGCATCGCCACCGACGGCGATCCCTACGGCGTGGACGACAACACCATGGTGGGACTGGACGCCAACTGGCAGACCTCGACCCTGGCCGGCGACAAGAATTTTTCGGTGGGCACCTGGGCAGCCTGGAGCCGCGGGGACGTGCCCGACCGCCGTCGTTACGGTTGGGGACTGAAGATCGACTACCCCAACGACCTGTGGGACGCCGCGCTGATCTACAAGGAATTCGGGACGGGTCTGGACCCGGCCCTGGGGTTCCTGCCCCGGCCCGGCACCCGCTGGCTTTCAGGCGGGGTCTCCTACCAGCCGCGTCCCCGGGAAGGCTCTCTCGGCTGGATCCGGCAGTTCTACTTCGAGTTCTATCCCCAGGTGGTCTGGAACCTGGACGGAGGCACCGAATCCTGGCGGGTCTTCACCGCTCCGCTCAACCTTCAGACCGAATCCGGCGAACACATCGAGGCCAATTTCGCCCCCCAGTACGAACGACTGGACGAGGACTTCGAGGTGGCCGAGGGAAAAATCATTCCTGCCGGAGGCTATCAGTTCAACCGTTTCCGGGTGGAGGCCCAGTCCTCGCGCAGTCGGCCCGTCCGGGCGGGCTCCACCGTCTGGTTCGGCGAGTTCTACACCGGAACCCTGACCCAGTGGGAGAGCTTCCTCACCTTCGCCTCCGGCAGCGGACACCTGCAGCTGGAGCTGAGCGCCGAGAACGATTACGGGGATCTACCCCAGGGGGGCTTCACCTCCCGCTGGTACGGATTCAAGGCCGTTTACGCCTTCTCGCCCGACCTGATCCTCTCCAGCTATTCCCAGTACGACTCCCAGTCCCGGGATGTGGGTCTGAACACCCGGTTGCGTTGGACCCTCGCTCCGGGCAACGACCTCTACCTGGTGTGGAACTACAACCTGCACCGGCCGGAGGATCCCGGCGGTTGGGGCGGGCTGTACGCCATGGACGATCACCTGGTGACGAAGCTGCGCTGGACCCTGCGGTGGTGATCCGTCCCGCCCTGAGGGACACCCCGAGCAGGATGGCGACATTCCGGCAAGCAGAAGCCCCGGCCACCATGGCCGGGGCTTTGTCAAGCGGATGGACCGTGGTTACCTGGAGGTGTCGGCAGCCATGTCCCTGGAGGCCTCGGCCACTTTCTGGTCGAATGCGGCCTTGGTGGTGGCGGCGTCCTTGCCGCAGCAGCCCTTGCCCGCGGCCGCAGCCGTGGCGCAGCACTTGTGCATGCCGGCCTTGACGGCCATGCCGACCTTGGCCTGGTCGGCTCGCCGGGTGAAATCCGCCTTCAGCGTCGCGGCGTCCTTGCCGCAACACCCCTTGCCGTCCTTCATGGCCGCGGCGCAGCACTTGTTCATCCCGGCCATGGCCATCTCGCAAGCGGCCTGGTCGGCTCCCGAGCAGGCCGCCTTGTCCTTGGCGGCGCAGGCGGATTGATCGGCACAGGCGATCTTGCCCTTGGCGGCGCAGGCGGCCTTGTCCGCAACGCTGCAGGCGGTCTTGCCGGCGGCGTTCTTGGTGGACTCGGCAGACTTTCCGTCTCCAGCCAGGGCGAATGAGGCAGTCAGGGCCAATACGGCCAGCAGGGCGATCAGCGTCTTGGGGAATCGTTTCATCTCAGGATCCTTTCAATCAACACCGCAGGGGCGTGGATAAGCGACAACCAGGGAACAACCCCCGGGATTCGAGATCGGGGGGATTATGGATAATTCCTACCAGTTTACTATACAAATAGTTCCCGAAACGTCAACCCCTCGCGGATTTTCTCCTGATACGGTGCGCTTGGAAAATTGCGTCTGCCATCAAATGGTGTCACATAAACCCGGAGGCGGGGAAAAACTCCTGCCGGCCGGCGCTGGATGGCCGAGGGGGATCGGAACCGCTTCCCGAACCGTACCGGCAGGAATAGCCGCTGGGCGGGTTGACCCGGATTGTCCATGAAGGAGCTACTGGAAGTCGGGCGGCCTGGACGATGGTTCAGCCCAGGAGACGGGGGGGCATGTTACCCGTCCTTCCTGTTCTGCACCCTCGGCTTCGGTCCGGGTGCGGGATCCTCTTGGCGACCAGGTGAACGGAATCCCTCACAGACCAGAACCTCGGCATCAGACCGCGACCGACCTCCAGCGACATGAGACTGCCGACGGGATTGCCGACCGCTCATGGGTGCAAGAAACCAATTCCACGGAACTGATACCTGAAGGAAAGGTCCCGAATAGCTTAAGATTGTCTATAGGATTACAACTTATTATATGGCAATGGATTATTTCTTAGCTTGTGCCTTTGAAATTGTGTCCGCCCTGATAATCGGGATATCGGACCCACCCCTTCACGGATGTAACCTGCTGTCAAATGGCGTCATGGAGGCCCGGGAGCCATGGAGGGCGGACGGGCCGGAATGCCGAGGTTGCCGGAGCCAGGAGGGCGCAGGCAACCGTCCATGCGACAGCGGGTTACATCCGTGAAGGGGTGGATTCGGCCATGTCGACTGAAGGGCGGACACAATTTCAAAGGCACAAGGTATTTCTCAAGGGGCCGGGCGTTTTTGGGCCATGACCATCAAATCCGAAGTCACCACCACGCCCCGAGGATAGATGAAGGCCTTGCCGCCGGGCGCCACGGCAATGCCGCCGTCGGTCAGGCCGGGCAGATCGGCCACCATGGAAGACTCTCGGTCGTCCAGATCCATCCACATCAGGTAGGGAGCCCCCGCCACCCTGTCCACCCAGGCCACATGACCGTCCAGCAGGCGCCAGTTGGCCTGGTCGCCGGGTGACAGGTCGGAAACGATCAGGGTCGGGTCATCCTGTCCCTGCTCCAGCCGCCACAATCCGGGCCGCCGGGGGCGGGTGAAGTACAGGGACTGATCCACCGGTGAAATCGCTCCCGTGGTCGCGGGTATATCCATGAGAACATCGGCCTTTCCAGGTGATTCCCCCACCCCCTGCACCTCGACCCGGAAAAGGAGCCAGCCGCCGGTCCCCCGACGCGCCACCAGCAGACATCTTCCCTGAGGTGTCCAACCGGAAAGGACCATTTCCTCACCGGCGATGTCCACCGGTTGCGCCCTCCCTCCGGCCGCTGCGATCACCATGATCTTGTTGTGTCCATCGGTGTTGACCTGGAACGCAAGCTCGTCCCCGGAAGGGGACCAGCGCAGGTTGGTCAGAGCGGGCCCGCGGAAATCCGTCAACTTGATCAGTTCCGAGCCGTCAGCGACTCCCCGCCAGATCTCGGGAAATCCCGACCGGGCCGAGATCAGGGCGACCTGCTGACCGTCGGGACTGAAATCGGCACCGTATTCCCAGCGGGTGGACGAGGCCAGGGACGAGCTGCGAAGCCGCCAGGGATCCCGGGCCACGACCCGGATCAGCACCAGATCCCGATCCATGGTCACCTGCTCGAAGGCCAGGTCCCCGGTGACGCGGCTGATGGTGGGATTCAGCGCGGGCTGGGGCCCCGTGTCCAGCATCCTGGCCCTGCCACCGGCGGCGTCAACGGTCCACAACCGGACCGCCCCTCCTTCGGCGGCGGAAAAGACCAGGCCCTCGCCACCGGATATCCAGGCCAAGCCGCCCAAGGCACCCATCTTCCCGGCCAGCAGGCGAGAGGAATTCTCCTCTGGTCTGCCTGTCCACAACGAGAACGAACCCCCGGGGTCCCGGTGCACCCAGGCCAGATCCCCGCCCCCGGGCCGACAACGCGGCTGGAAATCCTCCCCCGACGACGACACATCCAGGACCCGAACATCCAGGGAACCCACGTCCACCGTCATCAACCTGCGTGCTCCGCTCACGGAATCCAGGGCCGAGAACACCAGGCTCCCGCCGTCGTTCATCCAGTCCACGCCTTCGATCAGGTCGCGGCTGCGGTACAGCTCGCGCACGCCCCCGCCCAGGGAGGCCACGGTGCACAGGGCGACCCCTTCCCCGCCTCCCTGTACGAAGGCCACCGTCTGACCGTCGGGCGACCAGGCCGGCCAGGCCGCCCAGCCCGGAGCGGCGGACAGCAACAGGGGCTCTTCCAGGTTCCTCTGCTTGATGTACAGCGCGTTGAGACAGCCGGCCGGTAGACCGTCTCCCGCCCAGATGAAGGCCACCCGCGTGCCGTCGGGAGACAGGGCGGGGTGGCGCTCACGGCCCCGGTAGGCCGTCAACGGAACAGGAGATTCCCAGGGCGGGGCCTCGGCGACAGGAGAAGATGACGGAGAAACCGTGCGATGCATCGCCAGCCACACCAGACCGGCGACCAGGATCGCCGCCGGCAACCACAACCAGCGAGGCCGGGGCAACTTTCCTTCACGGCCCCGAAGGGGTTCAGGGACGGGTTCCCCGACGGGCCGGACCGTATCCCGGCCTGCCTCCGCTCCCGCGGGTCCGACCTCGCAGATCAGACGGTACCCGTGGTTGCGGATGGTCTCGATCACCCGCGGACGGCGGGAATCGTCCCCGAAGATCCGGCGCAGCTCCGAGACCGCACGCGTGAGGTTCTCCTCGCCGACGATCTGGTCGGACCACACCTCGTCCAGGATCTGCTCGCGGGGAATGACCGTCTGCGGCCGGCGCGCCAGGACCAGAAGAACCTGCATGACACGGGGCTCGACACGTACCGGACCCCCGGGACCGGTAACCCGGTTCAGATCAGGTTGCACGAGCCTGCCGTCCACCAGGAACGGCGGCGGATAGGAAGCGAATTCCTCCATGGGGCCTTTCCGACCAGGACAGGAAACGACAACGGGTGAAGTTTTATTCTACGGGCCGGCCTCGGCGGCGGCAACCTCGGGGTTGAGCGGGGTCGGGCCATGAACCATACTGGCAGACAGCAAGAAGGAGTCCCATGACGAGCGAGATCATCATGGCCACGGCCCGCCGGGGCCTGACCTACGACCGTTACCTGGAGCTGATGGCCGAGCAGGCTGGCAGGGATCCTGCCGGCACGATCCCGGAAGAGGCCGAGAAGATCGCCTTCACGGGCCTGAACCTCCACCGAGCCCGGCGCCTCGCCCGCACCTGGCGGCCGTCGGCCGCGCTGGCCTCGGCGGTGGCCGCCCTGCCCGGTCCCCAGCTGTGGCTGACCCTGACCGAACCCTGGTGCGGGGATTCGGCCCAGTGCCTGCCCCTGTTCGCCGCCCTGGCCGAGACCAGGTCGGACATCGATTTTCGCCTGCTGCTGCGGGATGACCATCCCGAGGTGATGGACCTGTACCTCACAGGCGGCAAGCGCAGCATCCCGGTGGTGGTCGCCCTGGATGAGAACGGAAAGGAACTGTTCCGCTGGGGCCCCAGACCAGCGGCTGCCCAGGCCGTATTCGACCAGGCCAAGAACGAGGGGCTGGCCAAGCCGGAAATCCTCGAGCGGCTGCACCTGTTCTACGGTCGGGACCGGGACCGGACCCTGGACGCCGAGCTGACGGCCCTGCTGGGAAGCGTGACGACATGACCGCACCCACCTCCCTGATCCTGCACCGCGATCCGAACTGGCTGGTGGTGGACAAACCCGCGGGGATGGCCACCCACGCCGGCAAGCCCGGGGAACTGGGCGTGGTGGAGTGGCTGGACCTGCACCTGGGCCTGGCCGCCCACGTCGTGTCCCGCCTTGACCGGTCCACCAGCGGCGCCCTGCTGCTGGCCCTGGACCCCGGCGCCGCCGGCCGGGCCCAGCGGATCCACGAGTCCGGAACCGCGGTCAAGGTCTACGAATTCCTGGCCGTCTGCCACGCCGAGGCGCCCGAGCCGGGAACCCGGTGGTCCTGCGACGAGGCCATCGACGGCAAGCCGGCCGCCACCGACTTTACCTGCCTCGAAACCCTGGCCATCCCGGATCTGTCGCCTGTCGTGCGCTGCCGGGCGGAGATCACCCGCGGCCGCCGCCACCAGATCCGCCGCCACGCCGCCGCCGCCGGCCTGCCCCTGCTCGGGGACGACCGCTACGGCGGAGTTCCCTTCGGCCGCTTGTGTCTGCACTGCCGGGAAATCCGCTGGCCGGAGATTCCCCGCCCGGTCACCTCCCCCCTGCCCCCGGCGATGGCGAGCCTCGTCACCGACTCCCGGGCCGATGTCGGGTTCGATCTGTGCCGGGACCGCCGGGGCCTGTGGCCGGCAGCGGTCACCGACGCCCTGCGGGCCGTGCACCGGGACGAAATCCCCGGGCTGCCCATCTCGCTCGATGTTTACGGGCAGTGGTTCAACGCCGTCTGGTACGACGAGACGGTGCCTCTGGCCGAGGCCCAGGCCGTCCTGGAACCGATGATCGAGGCGGCGACCCGCGTCTGGGGCCTCGAGGGGGGAGTCCTGCGCGGCCACCGACGCAACCCCCACGAGAAGAAGCTGGTGGGCGGGCGGATCATCATCGGCGACAGCCCGCCCCGGGTCTTCCGCGTGCAGGAACACGGTCTGCAGTACCAGGTCAACCTGCTGCGCACCCAGCACACGGGGCTGTTCCTGGACCAGCGGGATACCCGGCGCATGGTGGCACGCCGAGCGACCGGCAAGCGCATGGCCAACCTGTTCGCCTACACCTGCTCGTTCGCGGTGGCCGCGGCGGCTGCCCGGGCCGAGGTGGTCTTCTCGGTGGACACGGCCCGGCCCGGCCTGAACACCGGCAAGGAGAACTTCAAGCTGAACGGGCTGACCGAGACCGGTATCGGGAAATTCATCCAGACCGACGCGCGCAAGTGGCTGCGCCGCCAGCTGAAAAAGCAACGGGAGAAGCCCGCGGAATTCAGAGACCTGGACCTGGTGGTGTGCGACCCGCCGGTGTTCGCCTCCTCGCGCGACGGGGGCCGGTTCGCCCTGGCCGAGGAATGGCCCTGGCTGAGCGCCGCCGCCGCCCGGCTGCTGGCCCCGGACGGGATGGCCCTGTTCGTCAACAACCACCGCGGCGGGGATCACGCCTTCTACCGGCAGGCCCTGGCGGAGAACTTCGCCCGGGTCATCGATCTCCGACCGCCCCTGGACTTTCCCGTGCAGACAGGCCGTCCCCACCACGTGCGCATTTTCCTCTGCGAACAGCCCCGGCCGTCAGTCCTTGCCGGTTAATCCCATCTCCAGACCGCTGGTCAGCGGATCATAGAGCGGTTCGAGGCGATCGCGGTAGGGCGCCAGGCTGTCACTGATGCGGTCGGGCAGGCCGTCCTGCCACGGCAGACGCAAGGGGTTGCGGTTCATGGCCTCGACCTCGGCGGCCAGGCTGTCCCGCCATCCCGCCAGCTCGGTCGTCTGCAGGGAGTCGGTCTGCAGGGCCGCCAGCTGGTTGGCCAGGATCTCCCGCTGCACACGGTTGATCATGCGCTCGAGTGTGCGCCGACGACGGTCCCGCACCGACACGGAATCCTTGTGGGCGAAGCGGGTCTTGACCCTGACCCCCTCGTTCTGGGGGGCGTTCTCGTCGATCAGGGAAAAGCCGGGTCCGTCCGCTGGATCCTTGTCCAGCAACCCGTAGTAGGTCAGGCAATAGAGATAGTGGTATTCGCCCAGGCCCATGCCCGAGGCCACCATGGTCTGATCGCGCGTGTTGATGAAACTCATGATCGTCGGCACGAACTTGATCCCCGCGCGGATCTTGCCCAGAACGCCGCCGGGACCCTTGCCGTCCAGGGTCGTCAGCAGTTCGTCCATCTGTTCGCGCCAGGGAGCCATATCCTCCCTGATATCCAGGAACACCTCCACGCGCCGGCCGGGAACGACACCCGTGGCCGAGGGCGTGAAATCCGTGGGTTCCCCGAAGACCGAATCGACGGCCGCACGACCGGCGTCGATGTCCTTGGCCTTGTCGACAACGTCGCGTACGGCGAAGTAGCCGAAGGTGCCCAGCCCCGCCAAAACCAGCAGGAACAGCCCGCAGCCGATGCCGCAGCCGGTCAACCATTTCTTGCCTGTCGTGGACATGGAACCACTCCTCTCGGGTCTGTGCAATGCCGACAGCATGAATAACCCGGCGAGCTCCCTTTATTCACGGGCGGGCCGAACCGGAAGAGGTTGCCGATTATCGTTCCCGGGGCGACTATATCCCGGTTGCCGAGAATCAGGAACCCAAGAAATGCCGCCTGCCCCTGAAGGAGTGGTCCCAATGGACCAGCAGTACATATACACCATGCAGGGATTGAAGAAGATCGTGCCCCCCGGACGCGAGATCCTCAAGGGGATCTGGCTGTCGTTCTTCCCCGGAGCCAAGATCGGCGTCATCGGTCTGAACGGCGCGGGCAAGAGCTCGCTGCTGCGCATCATGGCCGGGGTGGACACGGACTTCATCGGCGAGGCCAAGCCCGATCCTTCCATCAAGGTGGGTTTCCTGCCCCAGGAGCCGGTGCTGGATCCGGCCAAGGACGTGCGCGGGAACATCGAGGAGGCCGTGGCCGACCTGAAGGGCAAGCTCGACCGCTTCAACGAGATCAGCATGAAGATGTGCGAACCCATGGACGACGACGCCATGGCGAAGCTCATGGAGGAGATGGGCAAGCTGCAGGACGAGATCGACGCGGCCGGAGGCTGGGACCTGGACCGCCACCTGGAGATCGCCATGGACGCCCTGCGCTGCCCGCCCGGCGACCGTGACGTCTCGACCCTCTCGGGCGGCGAGGTCCGGCGGGTGGCCCTGTGCCGCCTGCTGCTGGAGAAGCCCGACCTGCTGCTGCTGGACGAGCCCACCAACCACCTGGACGCCGAGTCGGTGGCCTGGCTCGAACGGCACCTGCGCGAGTACGAAGGCACCGTGGTGCTGGTGACCCACGATCGCTACTTCCTGGACAACGTGACCGGCTGGATCCTGGAACTGGACCAGGGCAAGGGGATCCCCTGGGAGGGCAACTACTCCTCCTGGCTGGAGCAGAAGCAGCAGAAGCTGCTGGAGCAGGAGAAGAAGGACAGCAAGCGCCTCAAGACCATCGAACGCGAGCTGGAGTGGGTCCACGCCTCGCCCAAGGCCCGGCAGAAGAAGAACAAGGCGCGCGTGGAGCGCTATCAGGAGCTGGTCAGCCAGGAACGCGAACTGCGCCAGCGGGCCGCCCAGATCCGCATCCCCGCCGGGCCGCGCCTGGGCGACGTGGTGGTGCGCGCCGAGAAGCTGCGCAAGGCCTACGACGACAAGCTGCTGTTCGAGGACCTGAGCTTCCACCTGCCGCCCGGCGGCATCGTGGGCGTGGTCGGCCCCAACGGCGCGGGCAAGACCACCCTCATGAAGATGATCACCGGACAGGAGACCCCCGACAGCGGCACCCTGGAACTGGGCCAGACGGTGGAGCTGGCCTACGTGGACCAGAGCCGCGAGGACCTGGACGACGAGAAGACGGTGTGGGAGAACATCAGCGGCGGCGCCGAGGAACTGGATCTGGGCGGGGTGCTGGTCAACAGCCGCGCCTACTGCTCGGGGTTCAACTTCAAGGGCCACGACCAGCAGCGCAAGGTGGGCACCCTCTCGGGCGGCGAACGCAACCGCGTGCACCTGGCCCGGCTGCTCAAGAGCGGCGCCAACCTGATCCTGCTGGACGAGCCCACCAACGACCTGGACGTGGACACCCTGCGCGCCCTGGAGGACGCCCTGACGGCCTTCGGCGGCTCCCTCATGGTCGTCAGCCATGACCGCTGGTTCCTGGACCGCATCGCCACCCACATCCTGGCCTTCGAGGGCGACAGCAAGGCGGTGTGGTACGAGGGGAACTACACGGAGTACGAGGCCGACCGCCGGCGCAGGCTGGGCGAGGATGCGGATACGCCGCATAGGATCAAGTACAGGAAGTTGAGGCGGGGGTAGAAAGTCGGTGCTTTGCAAGTTCCCTTGATAACGCCCACGAATTGCGTCCAATATGCAAGCAGGTTGCATATTGGATGACAGATATTGGACGACAAGGTGGCGTCATGTACATCCGAAGAACCCTGGAACAACCATTCATCAAGGCCTCCAACCATTTTCCCGTGATGCTGTTGACAGGGGCCCGTCAAGTCGGAAAAACCACTTTTCTGCGCGAGTTGGCCCAAAAGGAACGCTCGTACGCGAGCCTGGATGATCCCCGAGTCCTGGAGTTGGCTCGCACTGACCCGGCTCTATTCATGCAACACTACCCTGGACCGGTGGTCATCGAAGAAATCCAGTATGCGCCGCAGTTGCTTCCCTTCATCAAAATGGCCGTGGACGAGGAGAAGGTCCCCGGTAGGTTCTGGCTGACCGGTTCGCAACAGTTCCACCTGATGAAGGCGGTCTCGGAGTCCCTGGCCGGTCGGGTGGCGATCCTGAGGATGCTGGGCCTTTCACGCCGCGAACATGACGGCGTCATGGTCGCTACGGAACCCTTTCTGCCGACACCTTCGGTCCTGGGACCACGTCTGGAGTCCATGACGCCATTGACTTCGCCTGATCTTTACGAAATCATCTGGCGTGGTACGTATCCCGCTCTTGCCGCCGATCGGGACCTGGATCGCGACCTTTATTACAGCTCATATGTCCAGACATACCTGCAGCGCGATGTTCGGGATCTGGCCCGGGTCGGTGATGAAGCGGCTTTTCTCCGCTTTGTTCGGGCTTGTGCCGCAAGAACCGCCCAGATCCTCAACTTCGCCGACCTGGCGCGGGATGCCGATATAGCTCCCAACACGGCGAAAAGCTGGCTATCCATTTTGGAAACGTCGGGAATCATCTATCTGCTCGAGCCCTACCATACGAACGTGACAAAACGTCTGATCAAGACACCGAAATTGTACTTTCTCGACACGGGACTCTGTTCCTGGCTGACCGCGTGGGCAAGCCCGGAAAGCCTGGAAGCCGGTGCCATGGCGGGGGCCATACTGGAAACCTGGATTCTGGTGGAACTGCTGAAGACCTGGTGGCACAACGGAAAACAGGCACCATTCTTTTATTACCGTGACAAGGACAAGAAAGAGATCGATCTCCTGATCCTGCAGGACGATATCCTCCATCCCCTCGAGTTCAAGAAAACGGCCTCACC
>CAYPVD010000032.1:0-18567 GCA_964414055.1 uncultured Fibrobacteraceae bacterium | reverse complement strand
AACGAGCCCCTGCCCAGACCGAAGCGTACGGGGGCTGCCAGCTTCCAGGACGTTCCCTCCAGGTCCACGCGGAAGCGCGGCACCCGGAACTCCCGCAGGGAATCGGTCACGGTCGTGGAGAAGGAGAGGCTGATCACCGTATCGCCCTGCACCGTCCGCAGGGAATCCATCACGGCGTTGCCGAGGGAATCCACCCGGCCCGCGCCCCCGAAGACTCCCACCGGAACCCCGCCCAGCACCAGGCCGCGACCGCGGAACGACCCCCGCGCCCCGGGCCGGCCCAGGACATCGCTGACGGTCAGGTCGGCCCGCAGATCCCGGGCCCGGATCTCCCCGAGCCCCACATCCTGACCGGCGATCCTGCCCCGGAAGGTCAGGTCGTCCACGCGCCCTTCCAGGCGCCCGATACCCCCGGCCAACCCGCTCAAGGCGGGCCACCCCAGGCTCGCCGGCAGGGTCGCCAGATCACGGGAGGAAAAATCCACCTCGCCCCGGAACACCTCGTGGGGATCCGTGCTGCCGGCCAGGTCGATGTTCAGGTGTCCGTCGGTCAGATGCACCGCGTTGAAGACGACCGAATCGGGGGTCGCCTCTACGTCCAGGTCGCAGGTGACAAAGGGCAGGATGTCGATGAATCCGTCGTGCATGGTCCCGGTAACCCGGGTCCACATGGGCTGATCCGTATGCTCGATCCTCAGGGTACCGTGCCCGTCGGTCCGGGGCAGCTCGGCCTGCCCGGGAACCAGACCCGCGGCCAGGTCGGCGTTCGCCACCTCCCCGGTCAGCACGAACCTCACGGCGTCCGGATCACGGATGTCGAAATCGCCGCCGCCGGTGAACGAGGCCCCGTTGATCAGGCCGGTCATCTCCCGGAGCCCCACGCTTTCGGCCGTGATCAGGGCGCGGCCCCGCAGCTTCCTCACCCGGTAGCCCTCGAGTTCCCCGCTGAACTCCCCCTCGTAGACCAGGGTGTCGCCGCGGGTCTCGAGAGTCGCATCCACATCCCCCCGGGCCCTGAACCCGATGTTCTGGTCCAGCAGGGATTCCACCTCGTCGATGCTCAGGTCACTGGCACGTACCGTCAGGTCCAGGCTGCCGTCCCAGCCCCGGCTGCCCCTGACGTCCACCACATGGCCGTCGAGGCGCCCCCATACCCTGTCCGTGGCGATGCCGTCGTCGTCGATGGAAACCCGGCCCCGGATACCCTGCAGAACTGTGTCGTGGGTGGGCCACCGCAAACTGCAGCCGCGGATCAGGAGATCGGCTCCTTCGGTGGTGTTCACGGCGCCCATCCAGTCCAGTTCGCTGATCCTCTCCTTCAACCTCCCGTCCGCTCCGGTCACGGTCAGATCCGCGCCGGTGATTTCAAGCTGGTCGAGCACGACCAGCGGCAACACGAAACCGGCGACGGCCGCGTCCCCGGGTTTACCCGCATCATCCTGCTCCCCCGAACGCACGAAGATCCTCGGATTGGCCACCGTCACCCGGCGCAGGCGGGTGACACGGCCCAGGGCCCCGCCCAGCGTGAAATCCACCTCCACGGTATCGGCGGTCGCCAGGGTCAGGGCGCCCTGCTTGCCCGTCAGGGTCAACGACACGCCGTAGAGGTCGATGCCCTCGAACAGCCTGATCCTGGCGTCTCTGACTTCCAGGCCCCCTTCCGTCATGTGCAGGAGATTGCGGCTGACCAGCCGGGAAATGTAGGGGGTGAACAGGTAGGGGTGGGTTCCCAACCACAACAGCACCCCCATGATGGCCAGCCAGGCCACCAGGAAGGAGAGATGAAGGGGTCGCGGTCGTCTCATCAGAACGGATACCCCAGGGAAAAATGCCAGATTCGCTCGGGATCCTTGTAGTCCCGGCCTTGGCCGAGGTAATGGACCCGCTTGAGGGGAAAGCCGACGTCCACACGCACGGGTCCGAAAGGCGTGTCCAGCCGCAGTCCCGTTCCCCAGCTGTAGCGGTAGTCCCACACCTTGGTCGATCCCGGGGCGTTCGGTTCGCCAGGATCGGAGGTCAGCCGGAACGCTCTCCAGCGCAGGTCCGACAGCCTGGCCCAGACGTTGCCCCCGTCGAAGAACAGGACGCTGGAGATCTTCCACTTCTTCAGCACGGGCACAGGGAACCGCCATTCCACGTTGCTCAGCAGCAGGTAGTTCCCGCCACGCGCCGGGTTGTCCGGCAACAGCACGTACGAAGTGTAGTTCAACCGGTCCAGCTCGTCCTGGTCGGCCACCTGCGGGCCGAGGCTGTTGTGGTCGTATCCGCGCACGGTGCTGGCGCCGCCCGCGAAGAACCGGTCGTCATACGGCACGCCGTCGGGGCCCTTGGCCCGCGAGCCGCCGTAGGGAGTGGCCGCGCCCACCAGGACCCGCATGGCCAGCACCCCGCCTATGGGGCTGGCGAAGTAGTTGTGCCAGCCCACGCTGCCCTTGAGGAAGCTGAAATCCCCGCCCAGGGCCCCGCCGGCCAGGCGCAGGGAACCGGTAGTGTACATCCCCGTGGTGGGGTGGAACAGGTCGTCCCGGTGATCGACGTACACGCTCCAGTTGAGGGACCGGACCTCGGAGTAGTCGGCGCCGATCTCGTTGAAACGGTCCTTCAGATCCTGCGGGGCGTAGGGATGCACCGTGGGGTCGGTGATCTTCAGGCCCAGGTAGACGTTGTTGGTGACCCGTCGGCTGGCCTTCCAGGTCGAGCCCAGGCTGAACCCGTAGCTCAGCATGTTCAGACCCGATTCCCCGCGGGTATCGCGCCGCATGAAGAGGTTGAAGTCCAGGCTGTAGCGGCTGTCCCGCAGCCGCGGATTGACGTAGTCGGCATCGAAACGGTAGTTGACTTGCCCCTGGTCGAAGTTCAGGGAATGACCCACCACGTCCTCGAGGTTCCAGCTCCCCCGGGCCCGCACCTGGAGACGCCGGCCCGTGCCATTCAGGTTGTAATGGCCCCACGAAGCCAGCAGCCGGATCCGTTCCAGGCTGCCCACGCCCACACCCAGTTCATAGAAGGCGGGCCGACGTTCCAGGACCCTCACCTCCAGGTCCGCCACCCCGGACAGGGTATCCATCTTCACCGGCACGATGGAGACATCCCTGAACAGCGAGGTGCCCAGGAGGTTGCGACGGGACTGCTCCACCTTGCGCCAGTAAAGGGGCTGGCCCTGAACGATCTCCAGCTCCCGGCGGAGCAGGTGATCCGAGGTGATCTTGTTTCCCTGCAGGGTGATTGTGCCGACCAGGAAATTCTGCCCCGGGGTGATGGAGTAGGTGAGGTCGGCGAAATACCCGCTGCTGTCGGGCCGCATCTCGATATCCCAGACGGGACTGACCTTGACCATCAGGTAGGCGAGATCACGGTACAGGTCGCGGATGGTGAAGATATCCCCGCCCAGGGCGTTGAGATCGGCGGGGGCGGGCGACCCTGCGCGATAACGGATCACTTCCCGCAACCGCTCCTCGGGCACCGGACCGTTGCCCCTGAACACGACCCGGCGAATCATGGTGCGCAGGCCCTCGTGAACCTCGAAATGAAGCACATCACCCTGACCGGCCACGGTGGTGATGGTGTCGAGTTCCACCCGGGCCTGGTGGAATCCCTGGTTGTGATAGAAGTTGGCCAGGACCCGCAGCTGGGTATCCAGCATGTGGGGCCGGTACTTGGCCACGTGCAGGGGGCGTTTCCAGGAACTCTCCTGGATCCTCAGCAGGCTCTTCAGCAGGCCCTCGTCGAAAGTGCGGTTGCCGGTGATCTCGATGCGGGCCAGCCGGTGGGTCTGCAGCCCGTATTCCAGCTCGTCATCCGCCGCAGCGACCCCGGCCATCAGCAAGGCAACGAGAACGACCAGCAGCCGGCGCCACCGCTGCGGTCCCCGGCTCCACGCCCGGGCCCGTATCCTGCTGCCCATCCCTCCCTGCAAGCCGACCGTCCTTTGCGGAGGTTGAGCAAGCGGAAAAGCCTGGCCAAATTCCACCTGCCGTATTATCACAATGAAAGGGGCAGATCGGGTCTGTCCCGGCCAGGAGGACCTGATGACCCGCTGCCACCGCCAAGCTGGAACGTGTATTCTAGTCCACCGTTCCCTTGCCGCCAAGTTGATGCTGGCGGCAGGGATGATCCTGGTCGGCCTGGTCCAGGCCGGCTGCCGGGACGAGGACCCATCCCTGCGTCTGGACCAGCTACGGCCAGGCGAACGCACCTACATCCAGCGCATCGTCACCCTGGAACGCGCCAAGGCGGTGGCCCTGGTCGACCGCACCCTGGGACGAACCCTGCTGGATTCGTTGGCCACGGCCTGGGGCGACAGCTCCGAACAGGAAACCCTGGCCGGCATTCCCACCGACCCCACGCGGGCGCGCCTGGTCAACGAACTGCTGGGCAGGATCCTCGCGGCGGAGGAGGATTCCCTCCTCGCGGCGCCCCGACCCCGCCGGCTGCAGGCTCCCCTGCCCGACGTCCGCTGATCCGGGTCAATGCCCGGTCACCTTCCAGACGTCCAGCACCACCACGAAGGTCATGAACAGCAACAGGAAGATCAGTCCCATCTGGGTGGCGATGGCCTGGATGCGCTCGGGAACCGGACGACCGCCTCGGGCCACCTCCAGCAGCAGGAACAGGACATGGCCGCCGTCGAGCACGGGTATGGGCAACAGGTTCAGCAGGAAAAGGTTGATGGAGAAGAAAGCCACGAAGTACATCAGGTGGCCGAAACTCCAGCGCAGCATCTCGCCGGCGGCCTGGCCGATGCGCAAGGGCCCGCCCACAGAATCGAGTCCCAGCTTGCGGCGCACGAAATCCCCCAGGGTCTGCACCGTCACCTCGATGGTCGTCACCGTCCGCTGCCAGCCCAAGGCCAGGGCCTGCCCCACACCCACCCGCCGGATGCCGTAATATGGCTCCATGAAGATCCGCCCCGCCGACTGCCCGGGAGCGATTTCCTTCAACCTGGGCGTGACGACTCCGCTCATGGTCCGGCCGTCCCGTTCCCACACCAGGGAGATGGGCTTGTCGGCCCGGTCGTGGATCAGACGGGCGATCTGCCCGAACGACGTGACATCCTGACCGTCCACGCTCAGTATGACATCTCCCTTGCGAAGCCCGAGCCGGTCGGCGGGCCCGCCTTTCTGGACCAGCCCCACCGTGGTGTTCCAGGGCTCCAGGCCCAGGGACCAGTATCCCGAGGAATCCACGAACTCGGGCTGGAACTTCAGATCCAGTTGGCGTCCGTCGCGGTTGATGGTGATACGGACGGCTGGCGCCGTGCGCCCGTCCCTTATCTCCGGCGGCAGCAACAGGTCCTGAACCCCGCCCCAGTCCTCCACCGGCGTGCCGTTGACGGCGGTGATCACGTCCCCCACCCGCAGGCCGGCCGCCACAGCCGGACTGTCGGGAACGACGTCGCCCACCCTGGTGAAGGGGATCGTCTGCAGCCCGTCCACCATGATCAGTCCCGCATACAGCACGAACGCCAGGATCACGTTGAACAGCGGCCCGGCCACGAAGACCATCAACCTCTGCCAGGGGGGCTTGGCGTGGAACTGCCGGTCCAGGGGAATGCCCTCGTCCATGTCGGCGGCCTCGGCGTTTCCCTCCTCGGTGCCCAGGGGATACTTGCGCTCCTCCCAGGTGCCGGTGTCCTGGATCTCCTCCATCATGCCCTCGCCGGCCATCTTCACGTAACCGCCGAAGGGAATGGCCGACAGGACGTACTCGGTCTCGCCCCAGCGTTTGCGCAGGATCTTGGGGCCGATCCCGATGGAGAAGGTCTTGACGTAGACGCCGAAGATCTTGCAGAAGATGAAATGCCCCAGTTCGTGCACGATGACCACGAGGCCCAGGGTGATCAGGAAGGCGAGCAGGGTGGACAGGACTGTGCTGGACAAGACGACCCCTCCAGGGTTCAGCGGGTGCGACCCGCGATGATGTCGGCGGCCAGATCCCGGGCCAGGCGATCGACGGCCAGGACGGACTCCAGATCGGGAGCGGTCCCTTGCGGGCCACGCTCCAGGGAGTCGGCGACAACAGGGCCAATATCAGTGAAACCGATGCGTCCGTCCAGCAGGGCGGCCACGGCCACCTCGTTGGCGGCGTTCAGGACCACGGGCGAGGCGCCGCCGGCAAGACCCGCCGAGCGTGCCAGGTCCAGACAGGGGAACCTGGCGGTATCGGGCTCCTCGAAGTGCAGATCCGGGCCATGGACCAGATCCAGACGGCCCGTTTCCAGGGGCCAGTGGGCCTGACCGCTGACGGCGTACTGCAACGGGATCCTCATGTCCGGCGTTCCGAGCTGGGCCAGGACCGCCCCATCCACGAATTCCACCAGGGAATGCACGATGGAACCCGGATGCACAACCACGTCTATCAGGTCGTAGGGAATGCCGAACAGGTGGTGGGCCTCGATGACCTCCAGACCCTTGTTCATGAGGGTCGCCGAATCGACGGTGATCTTCGGCCCCATCTTCCAGGTGGGATGGTCGAGGACCTGATCCAGGGTCACCGACGCCAGTTCCTCGACCGACAGGGTCCTGAAGGGCCCTCCCGAGGCGGTGAGAATCAGCCTGCGCAGCTCGTGGGCCGGACGACCCGTCAGGCACTGGGCGATGGCTGCGTGCTCCGAATCCACCGGCAGCACTTCCGCCCCACCGGCCGCGACGGCCGAGGCCACCAGATCTCCCCCCATGACCAGGGTTTCCTTGTTGGCCAGGGCGATGCGCAGACCGAGTTTCGCGCCGGCCAGGGTCGGCTCCAGACCCACCGCTCCCACCAAGGCGTTGACGAGACAATGGGCGTCGGCCTCACGCACCAGTTCGGTCAGAACCTTGCCGTCTCCAGCCAACAGACGGCAGGAACGCCTTCCCTCGGCCGCGAACCTGTCCCTGGACGCAGGATCGGTCACCGCCACCAGTGGCGTGATTTCCGGCTGGAAGGTCTCCAACTCGGCCAGGATCTCCCCCAGCGCATCGATACGGGCATGGCAGGAAAGACCCACGATCTTCAGCTTGTCCGGGTGGGCGCGCACCACATCGACCGTCTGGGTGCCGATGGAGCCGGTGGCCCCCAACAGGACCAGACGCAGGGGCGAGGGCCGGGGCTTGAGCTGCCGGGCGAAGGGATAGAGCCCCGTGCCTGATCGTGGTGCAACGGCGTGTTTTTTCACGCGCAACTCATCCCTTCCCCGCGCTGATGATCAAGCCGGCGCACAACCGACTCAGATGATGAAGAAACGGAAAAAATAGTAGAATACCGGACCGGTGAACAACAGGGAATCGAACCGGTCCAGGATGCCGCCGTGACCCGGTATGAGGGGCGCCGAATCCTTCAGTCCCACGTCCCTCTTGAGCATGGACTCGACCAGATCGCCGACCTGCCCCACCGCGGCGCCCGTCAGCCCGAGCATGGAGCCGGCAAACGGGGTGAGGAAATCGGCGAACCAATGGGTGGCCAGCCAGCCGGCCGCCGCCCCGGCCACCAGGCCTCCCAAGGCGCCTTCGATGGTCTTCTTGGGACTGATCCGCGGAGCCAGCTTGTGCCGCCCGACGGCCACGCCGGTCAGGTACGCCCCCGTGTCGGTGAACCAGACCACCAGGGCGGTGAAGAAGACAAGCTGCGAGCCGACCCTGTCCTCGATACCCAGGGCGCCGGGCAGCTCGCGCATCATCACCAGGTGGCTGCCCAGCCAGCCCACGTACATGATCCCGAAGACCGTCACCGCGATGTGTCCCAGGGCCCGTCGCGGCTCCTTGCGCCAGAGTTCGCGGACCATGATCACCATGAGGCTGCCGGTGAGGATCAAGGGCACGGCCACCCCCTGGCGCCAGGCGTAACCGCTGATGGCCAGGGCGCAGAAGTACCCCAGGACCTCGAAGGGCTCGTAGCCCTTGGCCTTCATCAAGAGGTAGAACTCGCGCAGACCCAGCAGGATGATCATGTCCACCAGGGCCAGGAAGAAAAAGCCGCCCCTGAGAGTGATGAGATACAGGCAGGGAACGCCCAGCAGGATCACCGCCAGCCGCGGGACCAGACCCGCGCTCAGCAACCGGTTCACGGTGCCGGCAAGCCCGCCCTGTGGCTGCTCGGGCATGGGGGTCATGATTTCACCCGCAAGAGGCGCTTCCAGCGCGCAGCATCCCAGATGGAGGATCCTTCCCGGGCCCGGGACGATTCACGGCCCGGGGGCAGGGCGCCGAAACGACGCTCACGCCCCTGGTAGTCGGCGACCGCCAGCAGGAATTCCCTCTCCCGGAAATCCGGCCACAGGACGGGCGTGATCAGGAGTTCGGAGTAAGCGCACTGCCAGAGCAGGAAGTTGCTCAGGCGCATCTCGCCGCTCGTGCGGATCAACAGGTCCGGGTCCGGCAACCCGGGGACATAAAGGCCCTGGGCGAAGACCTTTTCATCGACCTGGTCGGGAGCCAGTTCACCAGCCTGGAGACGGCGGCACAATTCCAGCGCCGCGTGCAGGATCTCCTGCCGTCCGCCGTACGCCAAGGCCAGGTTGAGAACCAGGCCCGTGTTGCCCGCCAGGGCGTCCATGGCTCCCTGCAGGCATTTCCGTGCCGGGGCCGGCAGCTGGTCCAGATCACCGCTGGCGGTCAACCGAACACCGCGACGGTCCAGGTCCGCCTGTTCGCCGGCCAGGGTCTCTTCCAGGAACGACCACAGGGCCTTGACCTCGGCCGCGGGCCGGTTGAAGTTCTCCTGACTGAAGGTGTAGAGGGTGAGGACCTCCAGACCCAGACGACCGGCGGCGGTGACGCAGGCCCGCACCGAATGCCGACCGGCGCGATGACCGGCCACCCGCGGCAGGTGGCGCTTGCTGGCCCAGCGCCCGTTTCCGTCCATGATGATCGCCACGTGGGCGGGCAGACCGCCCCTCTCCTTGACGGCCTCGTACAGATCATCCGTCGACAAGGCGGCGAGATTCTTCAGGTCATCCCGGGCGGACACGTACAACCTGCTTCCTACAGTTCCATGATCTCGGAGGACTTGGCGGCCACGACCTTGTCTATCTCCTCGCAGAACCTGTCCGTGAGTTTCTGGACCGCATCCTTGTCCCGGTGCAGGTCGTCCTCGGAGATCTCGCCGTCCTTCTGCTCCTGCTTCAGGACATCGTTTGTCTCCTGGCGCACCTTGCGCACGGCGATCTTGCCGTCCTCGCCGATATCCTTGGCCTGCTTCGCCAGCTCGCGGCGCCGTTCCTCGGTCAATTCGGGAATCTGGATGCGGATCATCATGCCGTCGTTGGAGGGATTCACGCCCAGGTTGGCCGCCAGGATGGCCTTCTCGATGTCCTGGATAACCGAGCGCTCGAACGGCTTGACGGTCAACAGGCGCGGCTCGGGAACGGCGATGGAGGCCAGCTGGTTCAACGGCGTGGGCGCGCCGTAGTACTCGACCTTGACCCCGTCCAGAAGGGCAGGGGTCGCCTTGCCCGTCCGGATCCTGGCCAGTCGTCCCTTGACCACATCGACGACTTCCTCCATGCCGAGTTCGGCAGTTTCCCTGGCTTCGGCGCTCATGGTTGTCACTCCTTTACGATCCAGGTTCCTTCTTGCTCACCGTCAACGGCCCGCAGCAGGTTGGCCGGGTCGCTGATGTCGAAAACAAACATGGGCAGATCATGTTCCGCACAAAGGGTCACGGCCGTCAGATCCATGACCTGCAGACGCCGGGCGATGACCTCGTCGTAGGTCAGCCGCTCGAACCGCTTGGCGTCAGGATACCTCTTGGGATCCTTGTCGTATACCCCGTCCACCTGGGTCCCCTTGACCAGCACGTCGGCGCTGATCTCCAGGGCTCTGAGGGCGGCGGCGGAATCGGTGGTGAAGTAGGGGTTGCCCGTCCCACCCGCGAAGACCAGCACGTACCCGGAGTTCAGCAGGGAAAGAGCCGTGTCCCGGGCGAAGGCGGAGGTCAGGGGGCGCAGTTCCCTGGGGCTGAGGATCTTGGCCTTCAGCCCCTCGGCCCGCAGGTAATCCCTCACGATGGCGCCGTTCATGATGGTGCCGAGCATGCCCACGTTGTCGGCGGTGACCCGGTCGACGATCTCCAGGTTGGCCGAACGGGCGCGGAAGATGTTGCCGGCGCCGATGACGATGCCCACCTGCACACCCTGTTGCCGGACCGTGGCGATGGTCTGGGCCAGGGCCGACAGCTTGCGGTGACTGTACTGCTCGCCGCCCTCCATCAAGGCCTCGCCGCTGAGCTTGAGCAGGATCCTGGTGAATTTCAAGGGATTCTCCTTCGCGAGGATCAGGTGGCGGGGTGTGCCGGTGCCTTCATAGGAAACGGCGACCGGCCACCTGCAAAAAAAGCCCGGGTTCCAGGGAACCCGGGCCGGACGAGCAGGCGGCTCAGGAACCGATCTGAAAGCGTGCGAAACGCTTGATCTGCATGTTCTCGCCGAGCTTGCCGATGATGGACTTGAGGTAGTCCTCGATGGTCATGTCCGGGTCCTTGACGTACTTCTGCTCAAGGAGCACGATTTCAGAGTAATACTTGTCGACCTTGCCATCAACAATCTTGTCGATGATGTGGTCGGGCTTGCCCTCGTTCTTCATCTGTTCCCGGTAGATTTCCTTTTCCTTCTCGATGACCGTCGCATCGACTTCGTCCCGGGTCACGGCCACGGGGCTGGCGGCGGCGATGTGCATGGCCAGGTTGTGGACGAAATCCTGGAAATCGTCGGTGCGGGCCACGAAATCGGTCTCGCAGGCCACCTCGACCAGCACGCCGACCTTGCCGCCCATGTGGATGTAGCTGCCGATGACGCCCTGGCTGGTGGCGCGACCTTCCTTCTTGGCAGCCGAGGCGATGCCCTTCTTGCGCAGGTACTCCACGGCCTTCTCCATGTCGCCGTCGCATTCGGTCAGGGCCTTCTTGCAGTCCATCATGCCGGCGTTGGTCGCCTCGCGCAGTTCCTTGACCATCTTCGCGGTGATATTCATGATTCCTCCAGATGCTCCCGCACGGCGGGAATTGTGGGCGCAGCCGCGCCACGGTCCCCTGTCGACGGGAACCGGACCAGGACGATCCGGCCCGTGCTGTAGTTGTTATCGATTCAGCCCTGCTGGGCAGGCTTTTCCTCGCCGGCGGCGGCCGCACCTTCGACCGCGACCTTGGGCTCGACCTTGGCCTCGTCCGCGGCGAGGGACGCGCTGGTCTTGCTTTCCTCGGCCTTGGGGGCGGCCATCTCGACCGCCGCGGCGTCGGCGCCCTCGGTCTTGAGCTGGCGACCCTCCTCGATGGCCTCGGCCACGACGCGGGCGAACAGGCTGATGGACCTGATGGCGTCGTCATTGCCGGGGATGGGATAGGTCACGAGGGTGGGGTCGCAGTTGGTGTCCACGATGCCGACCACCGGGATGTTCAGCTTGCGCGCCTCGCGCACCGCGGTGTCCTCTTCGGCCGTGTCGACGACGAACACGGCGCTGGGCAGCTTGGTCATCTTGCGGATGCCGCCGAGGTTGGTGTTGAGCTTCGCGAACTGGCGGCTGAACTCGAGCTGTTCCTTCTTGGAGAAGTTCTCCATGCGCCCGTCGTTCATCATGGCCTCGATCTCCTCGAGCTTCTGCACGCTCTTGTAGATCGTCTGGTGGTTGGTGAGCATCCCGCCCAGCCAGCGCTCGGTCACATACGGCATGTCGACCCGGGTGGCCATCTCGCGGATGGTCACCTTGGCCTGCTTCTTGGTCCCCACGAACAGTACGGTCCCGCCCTTGGCGGCCACGCCCTTGAGGAAATCCGTGGCCCGGTTCAGGGCCTTGAGGGTGCGCTGGAGATCGATGATGTAGATGCCGCCCCGTGCGATGAAGATGTAGGGCTTCATCTTGGGGTTCCACTTGCGGGTCTGGTGCCCGAAATGGACGCCTGCCTCGAGCAGGTCCTTCAGTCCGACCTTGGCCATGTCTGCCTCCCGAAATCGTTGGTTGTTCCTCCCCGACCTTCATCGACCAGGCACAGCGCCGCGGCAATCCGCAGAGGCGCCACCTTGTCCCTGGCCTCGGGCCGGGTGCGTAATTACAGGGCCGCAAACACGACCCTGGGATCGCCAAGCGCGAATCCGGCGGATTCTAGCGCTTGGAGAACTGGAAGCGCTTGCGGGCGCCCGGCTGACCGTACTTCTTCCGCTCCACCATGCGGGAGTCGCGGGTCAGGAAGCCGTTCTTGCGCAAGGGCTTGCGAAATTCCTCGTTGGCCACGACCAGGGCGCGGGCCAGACCGTGGCGCAGGGCTCCGGCCTGACCGGTGATGCCGCCGCCCTTGACGGTGCACCACACATCGAACTCGCCCAGCACGCCCAGGCTGGTCAGGGGCATCAGGGCCTGCTGCAACACGGCTTCGCCGAAGTACTCCTCGACGGTGCGGTTGTTGACCTTGATCTGACCGGTACCCTGGGTCATCCACACTCGGGCCACGGCGGTCTTGCGGCGGCCGGTCGCGTAATACCTTTCCTCCAACTTCTTACCTCCGAAACGCCCCGGCAGGGACGGTTGGCGTCATTGGTGCTACTGGTCCAGGACCTTGGGCTGCTGGGGTCCGTGGGGATGCTCGCTCCCCGGGTACACCCTCAGGTTCGTCAACAACTGGCGGCCCAGCTTGGTCTTGGGCAGCATACCCTTCACGGCCCTCTTGATCACCTCGTCGGGATGGGAAGCCATGAGCTTCTTCAGGGGCGTCTCGCGCTGTCCCCCCGAGTACCCGGTATGGTGCAGGTAGACCTTCTTGTCCAACTTCTGGCCGGTCAACTTGACCTTGGCGGCGTTGATCACGATGACGTTGTCGCCCATATCCAGATGGGGCGTGAACTCGGGCTTGTTCTTGCCCCGCAGGATGGTGGCTACACGCGTCGCCAGGCGGCCCAGAGGCACATCCTCGGCGTCGAGCAATACCCAATCCTTGGCGATCTCGCCCTGCTTCATGCTGTAGGTTTTCACTGTTTCACTCCCGGAAAAGCCGGCTTCCACGGCCATTGGACATGAAAACACACGCCGGTTACGACCCCGCGCCACGGGCGGACCCTATCCGGCAGACCGTAAAAAACTGTCCGACTGCAAACACAAGCACAACCGCTGCAACAAGTTGCCTTGACAGAAGGCTGCGCTGTCCATACCAGAGAATCGGGAACTCCGGCCGATGCAGGAGGGGAAAACTAACAAAGAGACAAGAGCTTGTCAAGGCTCCCGGGTGGTTTAGCCACCCATCAACGCCGCGGGAAAAGGCGGCCGCACCACCCCGTGTTCGGTGATGAAGGCCGTGACCAGCTCGTGGGGCGTGACGTCGAAGGCCGGGTTCCAGGCCGCCGCACCCTGGGGCACGCTCGCCACGCCGCACCAGTTGCGCACCTCCTCGGGATCGCGCATCTCGATGGGGATGTCCCGGCCCGAGGCCGTCGCCCCATCGAAGGTCGAAGCCGGGGCGGCCACGTAGAACGGCACCTGGTGCCGCCTGGCCAGCACGGCCAGGGGATAGGTGCCGATCTTGTTGGCGGTGTCCCCGTTGGCGGCGATGCGGTCGGCCCCGGTGATGACCGCATCCACCAGCCCACCGCGCAGGGCGCTGGCGGCGGCCCCCTCGCACAGGACCGTGACCTGGATCCCCTGGTTGACCAGTTCCCAGGCCGTCAGCCTGGCCCCCTGCAGAAGGGGTCTGGTCTCGTCGGCGAACACGGCGATCCTCTTGCCTGCCTCCCTGGCCGCGTAGATCACCCCCACGGCCGTCCCGTACCCGCCGGTGGCCAGCCCCCCCGCGTTGCAGTGGGTCAGCACCGTGGCGCCGTCGGACAGCAGCTCCTGCCCCGCCCGGCCCATGGCCCGGCACATGGCGATGTCCTCGGCCAGGATGCCGTTCGCCTCGGCCAGCAGACCGGCCAGGACCGCCTCGGGTTCCTCGCCATGTTCCCACAGGGCGGCGGCCCGGGAGCGCATGCGGTCCAGGGCCCAGAACAGATTGACCGCCGTGGGTCGGGTGCCGGCCAGGGCCTGCCGGTCCGCTTCGAACCGGGCGCGCATGACCTGCTGGTCGTCCGTCTCGGCCATGGCCAGAGACCACGAGAGCACCAGGCCGTAACCGGCTGCCACACCGATGGCGGGCGCCCCGCGCACGGCCAGCTCCCCGATGGCCGCACACAATTCGGGAATCGTGGCGCAATGGCGGTACTCCAGGCGACCCGGCAAGAGGGTCTGGTCGATGAGGACCACCCTGTCGCCTTGCCAGCGGACGACCGGGAACGGAAACGGCAACTCACCCATGCTTCATCCCCGCTCGTTTCCACGCCCGGCCAGCGCCCGGCGCAGCATGGCGCCCAGCCTGGCCAGGGGCAGCCCCATGACGTTGAAATAGCAACCGGAAACCCCGGCCACCATGAGGGCCCCGTACCCCTGGATGCCGTAGGCCCCGGCCTTGTCCATGGGTTCCCCCGTGGCGATGTAGTCCCTGATCTGCCGGGGCTCCAGGGGCAGGAACTCCACCTCCGTGCTCTCGTGCCCCACCAGCGGCCGCTCCGCGGCGGCGGCCAGACCATCGACCAGGGCCAGGCCCGTGATCACCGTGTGCCTGCGGCCGGCCAGGCGCGACAGCAGGCTGAAGGCTTCCTCCTCGTCGACCGGTTTTTCCAGGATGTCCCCGTCCAGCACGACGATGGTATCGGCACCCAGCACCAGCTGCTTCGGCATGGCGGCGGCGACGTCGGTGGCCTTGGCCGACGCCAGGGCCTGGGCGTAGGCGCCCGGATGAGCGGCGTCGGCCTGAAGCCGCGGTGCGTGCCGCTCCTCGACATCGCCGGGATAAGCCACCGTGAAGGGGATTCCGGCGACCTGCAGCAGCTCGGCGCGACGGGGAGAACGCGAGGCCAGCACGAGACGTTCACCCGCGGGCCAGGGCACGAAGGGACTGAGAGGTCCGATCACTTCCCGCCTCCTGCCGACGGGCCCGCCTCCCGGTCGATGACCAGGGTCACCGGCCCCCGGTTCACCAGGGAGACCTCCATGTGCGCCCCGAACTCGCCTTCGGCCACCTCGGACCAGTACGACCGCAGCAGGGCGCCGAACCTGCGGTACAGGTCTGCGGCCCTGTCTCCCGGGGCCGAACCCGTGAAGCTGGGCCGGGTCCCCTTGCGAAGGTTGCCGTAGAGGGTGAACTGGGAGACCAGCAGGATGCCGCCGCCGACATCGTTCAACGAGAGGTTCATCTTGCCTTCCTGATCGTTGAAGATCCGCAGGCGGGGCAGCTTCGCGGCCATCCACTCCAGTTCGGCGTCCGTATCGCAGGGTGCGAAGGCGGCCAGGACCACCAGACCCCGGGAGATGCTCCCGGTGACCCTGCCGTCGACGGTCACCGTGGCGGGGCCGCTCCGCTGGACCACGCACCTCATGCGGGGCCGACCCCCAGCTGGAAACGTTCGATGCTCGCCACCCCCGGCACCTTGCCCAGGTCCTTGATGACCTTTTCCAGGTTGTTCAGGTTGGTGACTTCCACCACCAGGGTGACGGTGGCCACGTCGTCCTCGGATGTGAAGTTTCCGCTGTTGAGGTTGGTCCCGGTCCTGCTCAGGGCGTTGCTGATGTCCATGATCAGGTTCTTGCGATCCTGGGCCTTGATGATCAGCTTGACCAGGTAGGTCTGATCGGGCCGCGAATCCCACGTCACCTCGATGAGACGTTCGGGGCCCAGGTTGGGATCCTTCAGGTTGCTGCAACCTGCGCGGTGCACCGAGACCCCTCGGCCCCGGGTGATGATGCCGACGATGCCGTCCCCGGGAATGGGCTGGCAGCAGCGGGCGAAGCTGACCATGAGGTTGTCCTGCCCCGCCACCTTGACCCCGCCCGAGGACCTGCGCAACAGGGAACCGTACAACTCCTTGCCCTTGGATAGGACCTTTTCGGCGGCGGACTCGACGGGAGGTTCGAGGCGGCCGCTCACCTTGCCGACCGACGTCTCACCCCTGCCCACGGCGGCCAGCAGCTTGTCCAGGTCGCTGAAGCCCATCTGCTCGGCCAGATCGACCAGATCGTCCACCTTGAGCTTGAACTTCCCCCGGGCCAGCTCCTTCTCCAGCATCTCGCGTCCCAGCTTGACGCTTTCCTGATACTGGGTGGATTTGATCCACCGGCGCAGGTGGTAGCGGGCCCGGCTGGTCTTGACGATGTCCAGCCAACCGGTGCTGGGGTTGGGCTGCTTGCCCGTGAGGATCTCGATGGTGTCCCCGTTGTGGAGTTCCGCGCGCAGGGTGGCGATGCGCCCGTTGATCCGGGCCCCGGTGCAGCGGAATCCCACCTCGCTGTGGATGCGAAAGGCGAAGTCCAGGGGCGTCGCCCCGCGTGCCAGCTGGAAGACGTCGCCCCCGGGACTGAAGACGAACACCTCGTCGTCGAAGAAATCCACCTTGAGGGCCTGCATGAACTCCTGGGGATCGTCGACGTCCTTTTCCCATTCCATGATCTGCCGCAACCACTTGACCATGTCGGCCAGGTCGGCCTTGTCGGCCCCCCCGCCCTCCTTGTAGCGCCAGTGGGCGGCGATGCCCAGCTCGCTGCGCTCGTGCATCTCCTCGGTGCGGATCTGCACCTCGATGTACTTGCCGCCGGGGATCCGCACGGTCGAATGCAGGGACTGGTAGCCGTTGGGCTTGGGGGTGGCGATGTAGTCCTTGATCCGGTCCGCCAGGGGCGGGTAGTGGCTGTGCAGAACGCCCAGGGCGTGATAGCAATCCGCCTTGGTGCGCGTCACGACCCGCAGCGCCAGCAGGTCGTAGACCCTGTCCAGACCGATGTCCTGGGCCTTCATCTTGCGGAAGATCGAATAGAAATGCTTGGGCCGTCCGGAGATGGCGCACTCGATGCCCGCCTCGTCCAGGGCCTTCGTCAGGGGATCCACCAGGCGCTGGATCAGTCTTTCCCGCTCCGACCGCGTCTGGTTGATGCCCGATTCGATCTCGAAGTAGCGCTCCGGCTGCAGGACCTTGAAGGCCAGATCCTCCAGCTCCCACTTGATGCGCGCCATGCCGAAGCGGTGGGCCAGGGGCGCATACACGTCCATGGTCTCCTGGGCGATGTCCTGCTGCCGGTCCTCCCGCAGGAAGGAGATGGTCCGCATGTTGTGGAGCCGGTCCGCCAGCTTGATCAGGACCGTGCGCGGATCCTGGGCGATGGCCAGCACCAGCTTGCGGTAGGTCTCGGCCTTGCGGGCCTCGGGGTTGGCCATGCGGATACCGCTGATCTTGGTCACTCCGTCGACCATGTGGGCAACGTCCGGACCGAACCGCTGGCGGATGTCGTCCAGATCGTAAGAAGTGTCCTCCACCACGTCGTGCACCATGGCGGCGATCAGGGTGTCCACGTCCAGGCGCAGGTCGGCCAGGATATCCGTGACGGTCAGCGCATGGGTGAAGAAGGGCTCGCCGCTCTTGCGCAGCTGCCCCTCGTGGGCCGCGGAGGCGAAGCGGAAACCGAACCAGAGCTTGTCCTCGTCGGCGTGATGGTTGTAGGTGCGGACCTTGGCCAGGATCTGCTCCATGAGCCCGGTCAGATCGACCGCCGGAGCCGTGACCTTGCGTCTCATCGGGACACCACCGGTCGGATGTCCACCAGCAGCTGCTGCACGGGGTCGTAATGACCGGAGCGGGGCCGGAAGGTGCTGCGGCCGACCTGGAACAGGATGTCCCATTCCATCTCCAGCAGATCCGAGGTGTCGAGGTTGCGCCCGGCGACCAGGCGGCGCCAGGCCTCGCCGGTGCCGAAGGAGATGAACTCCCGGCTGAGGGCCGGAGTGTCCCCGCTGTCGGGGCGCGACGGACCCCGGAAGGCGAAACGCAGATGCAGACCGCCGCTGAGGATGGTCGGAGGCCGCTGCAGACGCAGACCGCGGCAGCGGAACACGGGCTTGCGGTTGCCCGACCCGAAGGGTTCGAGGTTCTCCAGTTCCCTGACCAGCTTTGTCACGTCCTGGGCGCCCATGGACTCCAGGGACAGGTCCAGATCGTAGTGTTCCGGCACGGGGCCCGAATCGGGCTGGGACCTGAGGGCGTCCAGGAAGGCTTCACGGAAGGCGGGAATGTCCCTCGTCCGCAGGCTCATGCCTGCGGCCTGGGCGTGTCCCCCGTGGCGGATGAGGAACCGGCTGCACTTGTCCAGGATCGCCTTGACGTCGATGTGAGGCACGCTGCGCACCGAACCGCGGGCCTCCTCGCCCTCGACGGCCACCAGAACCACGGGCAGCTGGTACTGCTCCACCAGGCGGGCGGCCCCGATCCCGATGATGCCCTTGTGCCATTCGCCCGAGGCCAGCACCAGGCCCGGATCACCGCGCTTGACGAAAGGCAGCGCCATGTCGATGGCCTCGTCCTTGAGGATCAGGTCCTGTTCCTTGCGGCGCGTGTTGGTGCGGTCGGCCTCCTGGGCCAGCTTGAGGGCCTTGTCCTCGTCCTTGGTCAGCAACAGTTCCAGGGCGGACATGACCCGGCCGATGCGCCCGCAGGCATTGAGACGCGGGGCGAGTTGGTAGGCGAATTCCCCCGTGGTGACGGGGAAACCGCGGTCCAGTCCGCTGACCCGCAGCAGGGCGGCGAAACCGGGC
>CAYPVD010000031.1:0-18791 GCA_964414055.1 uncultured Fibrobacteraceae bacterium | reverse complement strand
TCCATGAACCGGGACCACGTGACCGCCGACGCCAAGGATCTGGCCCTGGCCCTGGCCAGGACCAACCACGTCTCGCCCGTGGAGGACCAGGCCATCCCGGTCATGGGCACCGCGGGCCTGGCCCTGGCCGAGTCGGTCCTGTTCAACATGCAGCAGGGCGCCTACATCAGCGAGCACGACCGCAAGATCGGCATGCAGCTGGCCCGGGTGCTCAGCGGCGGGGAGGTCCCGCCCGGTACCACGGTCACCGAGAAATACATGCTCGACCTGGAACGCGAAGCCTTCATGCGCCTGCTGGGAGAACGCAAGACCCTCGAGCGCATGCAGTACATCCTGAAGACCGGCAAGCCCCTGCGGAACTAGCGGGAAAAGGAGAACATGATGAGGGAAGTCGTTGTCATCGCCGCCCGCCGCACGGCCGTGGGCAAGGCCATCAAGGGGACCCTGCGCCACACCCGCCCGGACGACCTGGGCGCCGCCGTGGTCAAGGACCTGCTGGCCCGGGTTCCGGACCTGGACCCCGCACGCATCGGGGACGTAATCATGGGTTGCGCCATGCCCGAGGGCGAGCAGGGCATGAACGTGGGCCGCAACATCGCCCTGCTGGCCGGGCTGCCCGTCTCGGTGCCGGGCATGACCGTCAACCGGTTCTGCAGCTCGGGGCTGGAGACCATCAACATCGGCGCCGGCGAGATCCGCAGCGGCCAGTCCGACTTCGTCATCGCCGGCGGGGTCGAGACCATGACCATGGTGCCCATGGGCGGTCTGCGCTACCTGCCCAATCCCAGCCTGGCCGCCGAGAACCCGCAGTTCCTGACCAACATGGGCATCACCGCCGAGAACGTCGCAGCCAGCGACGACATCACCCGCGAGGCCCAGGACGAGTTCGCCTACCACAGCAACATGAAGGCCACAGCCGCCATCGCCGAGGGCCGGTTCGCCGACGAGATCACGCCGGTCATGGCCCAACTGCCCGGCAAGGACGAGAAGGGCCGGCCCACCGCGCTCCAGGTGGAGTTCAAGGTGGACGAGGGTCCGCGCGCCGACACCACCGTGGAGGCCCTGGCCCGCCTGCGGCCCGCCTTCAAGCAGGGCGGCACGGTGACCGCCGGCAACAGCAGCCAGATGAGCGACGGGGCGGCGGCGGTGCTGCTGACGACCCCCGAGCTGGCCGCCGAGCTGGGAGTCACGCCCCTGGCCCGCTTCGTGGGCTATGCCGTGGCGGGCGTGGAGCCCGAGGTCATGGGCATCGGCCCGGTGGCCGCGGTGCCCAAGGTCATGGCCGCCACCGGTCTCAGCCTGGACCGGATGGACGTCATCGAACTCAACGAGGCGTTCGCCGCCCAGAGCCTGGCCGTGTGCAAGCGCCTGGGCCTGGATCCGCAGGACGAGCGCCTGAACCCCAACGGCGGCGCCATCGCCCTGGGACACCCCCTGGGCTGCACCGGGGCCAAGCTGGCCACCAGCGCCCTGTACGAACTGAACCGACGCGGCGGCAAGTACGCCCTGGTGACCATGTGCATCGGCACGGGCATGGGCGCGGCCGGCATCTTCGAAGCGATCTGAACCCGGACCGGCCCCAGCCCGGTTCCCTGAAGGAGTAGACCATGACGGACAAGAAGTATCCCACCGGAGGGGAATTCCTCCTGACCCGGACCGACCCCCAGGACGTCTTCACCCCCGAGGACTTCAACGAGAACCAGCGCATGTTCGCCACCGCCTGCGAGGACTTCATCGAGCGGAACATCCTGCCGGTCCAGGAGGAGCTCGAATACGAAGGCAACACCATGCTGGGCAAGGAGCTCCTGAAGAAAGCAGCCGAGGCGGGGCTGCTGATGGTGGACATCCCCGAGGCCTACGGGGGCATGGGTTCGGACAAGGCGACCATCATGCTCATCAGCGAGAAGATGAGCGCCAGCGGCAGCTTCGCCGTGACCCACGGCGCCCATTCGGGCATCGGCACCCTGCCCATCGTGTACTTCGGCACCGAGGAGCAGAAGAAGCGCTTCCTGCCCCGCCTGGCAACGGCCGACCTGCTGACCTGCTACGCCCTGACCGAACCGGGCAGCGGCAGCGACGCGTTGGCCGCAGCGACCACCGCCAAGCTGAGCGAGGACGGCAAGTACTACGTCCTCAATGGCAGCAAGCAGTACATCTCCAACGCCGGCTACGCCGAGATCGTGATCCTGTTCGCCAAGATCGACGGCGAGCACTTCACCGGCTTCATCGTCGACCTCGACAGCGAGGGCGTGACCATCGGCCTGGAAGAGAAGAAGATGGGCTTCAAGGGCTCATCCACCCGTTCCATCACCCTGGAGGACGTGAAGGTCCCGGTGGAGAACCTGCTGGGCGAGATCGGCAAGGGTCACCGCATCGCCTTCAACATCCTGAACGTCGGCCGCTTCAAGCTGGGCGCCAGCACCGTGGGCGGTTGCAAGCTGGTGCTCAAGCACGCAGTGCCCTACACCAAGCAGCGTCACCAGTTCGGCCGACCCCTGAGCGATTTCGGGCTGATACGCCGCAAGATCGCCGACGTCGCGGCCCATGCCTACGTGGCCGAGTCCATGGTGTACCGCACCGCTGGCCTGTTCGACCAGGCCATCGAAACCCTGGACAAGAACTCCGAGGACTTCGACTACCAGAGCATCAAGAAGGTGGAGGAATTCTCCATCGAGTGCTCCATGATCAAGGTCTTCGCCACCGAGGCCATGGCCCACGCCGCCGAGGAAGGCGTCCAGATGCTCGGCGGCTACGGCTACTGCCAGGAGTACCCCCTCGAGAGGTTCTACCGCGACGAGCGGGTCAACCGCATCTTCGAGGGCACCAACGAGATCAACCGCCTGATCATCCCCGGCATGATCATGAAGAAGGCCCTCAAGGGCGAGCTGCCCTTCCTGCAGGCGGCCCAGACCGTGGCCGAGGAGCTGACCGGACTGCCCTCCTTCAGCGAGCCGCACGAACCGGGATTCCTGGAAACCGAGGGCGACCTCATCGAAAACATGAAGAAGGTCGTGCTGGCGGTGCTGGGCCTGGCCGCCCAGAAGTTCGGTAAGGACCTGAAGAACAGGCAGGAGGTGCTGTCGGACTGCGCGGACATCATCATGCAGACCTACGCCTGCGAGAGCGGCTGGCTCAGGGCCATGAAGAAGGCCGCCCGGGACGGCCAGGACAGCGCCGCGGCCATGGCCGACATGCTGACCCTGTTCACCCACGACGCCATGGACATGATCGCCGTGATGGCGCGCAACATCCTGTCCGCCACCGTCGAGGGCGACGAGCTGCGGACCTACGCCGCGGGCCTGCGCAGGCTGACCAAGCACGATCCGGTCAATCGCAGCAAGCTGCACGACGCCATCGCCGTGCGGGTGATCGACGCCGAGGGCTACACCCTGCAGTAGCCCTGACGCACAGGGAAGGCCTCACAGGGGGCGGTTTCTTCTCACGGAGGAAGCCGCCCCTATTGACGTATTCGGGGTGGATTTCGTATAATTGTGTCAGGGGAAAAAAGAAACTGGAGGCGAGCTACTCCAGCCAATGCCTGTCACATCTTCTGGAAACGGTGCCTCCGTGAGCGGGAATTCCATCTTCCGGGCCGTCACCCGGCTTTTTTTCGTCCTTATCCCGGTGATCCTCATGGCCTGCGGCATGGGCTGCGGACGTGAGGCTCCTTTCTTCGCCCCCGCCTCCCTGACTGTCACGTCCGAACCCGCGGGCGCCGCCATCTACCTGGACGGCGTCGACAGCGGCGAGATCACCCCCTTCACCTTCAACGACCTGGACAGCGGCACCTACGAGGTGACCGTCAGCCTCGACAGCTACGTCAGCACGCCCGGCAGCGAACTGGTGCAGCTGGCCCCGCTGGCCGAGCGCCAGGTGAGCTTCTCCCTCAGCAGGACAGGTCTGCAGGTCGCCTCGGATCCGGTGGGCGCATCCATCTTTCTCGACGGCACCGACACAGGACTGCTGACCCCCGCCGTTCTGGCCGATGTGGAGGCCGGCGATCACGTCCTGCGCCTGGAGCTGGCGGGCTACCACATCTTCCCGTCGCAACTGGCAATCACCGTGACGGCGGGCGAGGTCCTGGATATCCCCGCCACCGCGTTCCTGGTCCGCACCGACCGCACCGTGCTGTGCGAGGGCTTCACCAACATCTTCTGCAACGGTTGCCCCCAGCTGACGGCCAACCTGCACGACATGCAGAGCGATCCGGACTTCGGACCCGACCACGTGGTCATCCTCAAGTACAGCATGCAGTGGCCCCTGGTGACCGATCCGCACTACCAGTACAACACAACCGAGAACGACGCCCGACTGTTCTACTACGGCTTCGCCAACATCAGCGCCCTGCCCACCCTCTACGTCGACGGCGCCATGGCCGGCAGCGCGGGCAATCCCCCGGACATGCAGGGGATCAAGGACGCCGTGACCGCCGACCTGGAACCGGCACCCGGTTTCCTCATCGACGTCACCGCCGATCTGGGCGGTCTGATGGTACCGGTGACGGTGACTCTGACGGCGCTCGATGAACCGGTGGATCTGGCGGGCAAGACCCTGCGGGTCTCCCTGGTCCAGAGCGAGGTGGACTATCCGGAGCCCCCGGTGGAGCCCAACCTGGGCGAAACGGTCTTCTACTGGGTCTTCCGCGACCAGGCCCCGGACATCACCGGCCTGGGCGTGGTGAATCCCGCCTCCCCCATGGTCTTCCAGACCGACCTGACCCGCGACGACTGGGATCCGGCGACCATCGAGGTCATCGCCTACATCCAGGACGACACCGACCAATCCATCCTGCAGGCCGGCTCCACCATGGTCACCCCCGTGGCCGCCTCCGGCGCCGCCGCCTTCGACGAGGAGAGATAACGATGAGAAAGATGCGCCCGCTTCTCTGTGCCCTGCTGCTGACCATGACGGCCCTGCCCGCCTGGGCCCAGTACGGTTTCCAGTTCGAAGTGCCCGACCAGGGCGCCGTGGCCGATCTCTCCCAGATCACTTCCTTTCATAACCTGGTGATCAACACCGGCTCTCAGGAAGACACCTACAGCGTCACGGTGGTCAAGAACATGCCCCCCGACTGGGTGGGATCGCTCTGCCAGGGAACCCTGTGCTACCCGCCGTTCGTGACGGAGATCACCTTCACCCTGGCGGCCGGCGACACGACGGACCTGCTCATGGACATCACCCCCTTGACGGATCCGGGCTCGGGCACGGCCATCCTGACCCTGTCCAGCCAGGGCGATCCCGCGCTCAGCGTCACCAAGGAATTCACGGTGGTGACTCCGGGCCTGGACGTGCTGCTGATCGACGGCGACGGCGGCGCCTTGTACGAGACGTGGTATCAGGAGGCCCTGGGCGACCTTGGATCGACCTACGGGCACTGGGACCGTGTAGCCGTCGGCGGCCTCGACACCACGGAACTCGCCTCATTCCCCACGGTCGTGTGGCTTTGCGGCGACAACCCCGGCGCCATGACCCCGGACGACCTGGCTTCCCTGAGGTCCTACCTCCGTCAGGGAGGGGACCTGGTCCTTTCGGGCCAGAACCTGGCCCGAGACTTCTGTTCTCCCGGCGGTGCGTGGTATTCGTCGGCCGTACGGGCGGAGTTCAACACCACCCTGGGCGCGGACTTCGCCGCCGACGATGCCGGTGACGACACGGCCGTCGGCGTGGCCGGCGACCCGGTGGCCGCGGGTCTGAACCTGACCCTCAGCGGCGGTAGCGGAGCCGGCCAGAACACCAGTCCCGACGAGATCCTGCCCGTGACCGCAGGCACCGTGAGCATCCGGTACGCCTCCGGCGGCGGTGCCGCCGTGACCAGTTCCTACAACCTGGGCCGCAGCTACTTCATGGCTTTCGGGTTCGAGGACATCAGCTCGGCGACCACCCGTCAGACCCTGTTGAACAACATCATGACCTGGTTGTCGCTGAGCGTCAGCGCCTCACCGGACCAGCTTCCTGCGTTGTTCGCCGCCGCCCCCCGAGCCGCACCCAACCCCTTCAACCCCCGCACCCACATCCGCTTCACCGTGGGCGGCGAGCGCGTGGTTCCGGGGTCGGTTTCCGTCTATGACCTCAGGGGGCGCCTCATCCGCAACCTTCAGGTCGGCTCGTTCTCCCCCGGCCCGGTGGATCTGACATGGGACGGCAAGGACGATGCCGGTGCCGTGACCGGTGCCGGCCTGTACCTGGCCCGCGTCGTCCTGGACGGGCAGGCCCGAACCCTGAAACTCACCCTGGCCAAGTAGCCGGAGCCCGCGGATCATTCTCCGCGGGCCCTGCCAACCCCGAAAGCTGCGAGCCATGACGCCGTTTCGTTCCCACCACCGGTTCATCCTGGCCGTCCTGTGCATGTTCCTGCTGCCACGGCCGGGACAGGCCGCCCAGGACTGGTCCCTGCCCACGGCCGACGGCGGCCGCGTCTCCTTCCAGGAACAACTGGCGCACGGCCCGGTGCTGGTCTCGTTCTGGGCCACCTGGTGCCGCCCCTGCCGCAAGGAGCTGCCGCACCTGGAGGCCTTGGCCGCCCGGTACGCGGGGCGAATGACGGTGCTGGCGGTCAACACCGACGGTCCCAAGGCCGTGGCCAAGGTCCCCCCCATCCTCGAGTCTGCCGGCTACAAGCACATCGTCGTGCCCCTGGACACCGCCGCGGACGTACAGGAACGCCTGCACGTGGGCAGCATCCCCTTCCTGATCCTGTTCGACCGGCAGGGCAACGAGGTCTACCGCCACATCGGCTACAAGGAGGGCGACGAACTGGAACTGGCCGCCAGGGTCAAGTCCCTCATGGAAACTGTTGTACCGGCCGTGAGCGTGCGCGCCCCCGCGTCCGCCGGTGTCGTGACGGCCTCGGACCGTTTCGAATATTCCTACGCCACCGACACCCGCCGGGAGATCGTCGAGAACTGGCTGGACACGGCCTACACCTTCGGCGGTCTGCGCACGGGCATCATGCTCAACAGCCGCGCCCCCAGCGAGGAAGGCATCCGCGAGAACAGGATCGCGCACCGCTTCATCAGCTTCGACCGCGGCGACTTCACCATTCGTGCCGGCCACTTCTACGGCCTGTTCGGTCGCGGCCTGATCTTCAACGCCTACGAGGACCGCACCGTGCGCATCGACACCCGCCTGGACGGGTTGACGGTCAGCGGCCACGGCCCCCGGTGGCGGGCCACGGCCTTCACGGGCTCCCCTCTGGTGCGCGAGGTGGACATCCGCGGTCTGGACGGGCAGTACAATCTCGTGGGCTCGTTGCAGGTGGGCGCCTCCGGCCTGACATTCAGGCCCGACGACTACGTGTCACCCGACGGCAAGGTCAACCGCGAATGGGCCGCGGGCCTGCGGGCCCGACAGCACTTCCCCGGTGGGGATTTCTACGTCGAGGGCGCCTGGAAGAACCGCTACGACTTCCTGGCCGACAATGGGACCTACGACGAGAATTTCGGGAACGCCTTCTACGGCAACCTGAACCTGTACCATGGATCCTGGTCCGTATCGTGGGAAACCATGGACTACGATCACTTCGCCGTCCTGGACCGCGCCGACGGCAAGACCACCTTGAACCGCCCGCCGTCCCTGGCCCGCGAGCTGACCTGGACCCTGCTCAACCGCGCCCCGCACAACCTGAATCCCGACAACGAACAGGGCAACAACCTGGATGTGATCTACCGGACCGGACCCTGGGCCTTCAACGCCACCGGCGCCCACCTGGAGAACCAGAGCGGCACCACGGTCTACGACCTGGCCTACGGGGAGATCAAGCACGATGACAGAGGGTCCTTCGCCTGGCGCGGAGGCTTCGCCTACCAGGAGAACGAGGGTCGACGGCAGACGGTGGTTTCGGAGCTGATCTGGCGGCAGTCGCCCCTGATGTCCTGGACCCTGCAGGCCGAGCACCAGCACGTGCGGCTGGGCGGGGGGCCCGGCTTCAGCCTGGGCGCCTACGACGTGCAGTGGTTCAAACTGGAGCTGGAAACCCCGCCTCACTGGGCGCTGGTGGCCATGCTGGAGACCAACAACAAGTACCCCGCACAGCGTGGCCCGAGCGAGGAGGAAGGCCCCTTCCCCGCCGGCCAGGTGACCTACACCTTCGGCGACGGGGGCAACTTCAACGTCTGGTTCGGCAAGCGACAGGAGGGGTTCCTGTGCTCGGGCGGCGTCTGCAAGTTCGAACCGGCCTTCTCGGGCGTCGAGATGTTCGGCACCTTCCGCTACTGATGCCGGCCGTGCTCAGCCGGTGATCTCCAGCTTGGTGAAGGCCTCGTTGAGCGAGACGACCTGCTCCCGCTCGCGACCTTCCATGTAGTAGCGCAGCACCGCATCGGTACCAGAGGCCCGCAATTCGAACCACTGGCCCTCGAACTCGATGTAGGTGCCGTCCCCGGCGTGAAACACCCGCTGCACGGGCGGCAGATCCACGGCCGCAGGCAGTGCGGCCTGCAGCCTTTCGGTGGCCGCCCGGGGCGTCATCCCTTCCAGGGCGGCGAACCAGGCCACCACGGCTTCCTTGCGCTCGTTGCCGGCGGCGCGGGCGGCTTCCCGTTCCTCGCCCTGGAGGGATTCGTCGAACAGCGTCACGTCCAGGCGCTGGTAGAAGCGGTAGCGGGTCTCGTAGCGATCGAGCAGATCAAGGTAGTAGGCGGCAAAGCTGCTCCCGGTGCGATGCAACCTGGCCGCCAGGCACAGGGCCATCAACCCGATCTGCATGCCGTCCTTCTCCTTGGGCGCCAGGCTGGTGCCCTTGCCGTCCCGGCTGACGATGGGCTCAGCCGGTCCCATGGCCGCCCCGCCGCTCTCCTCGGCCATCATCAGCAGCCGCGGACGCGGGCCGAACTCGGCGGTCGCGCCGGTGACCTCGGTGGCCGTGCAGGGGTCGGTTCCCGTGGCGATCTGTCCCTCCAGATCCCGCACCAGGGCCGCGAAATGCTTGAACCCCACCGGAACCCGGAACGTCTTGAGCCCCCCCGTCTTGGCGGCGATCTCCCCGATGCTCAGGCTGGTGGGGTAGGTCGTGGCCACGATCCAGTCATACGCCTTCAGGCTGCCCGCGTCCTGGAGGGAAGCGATCTTCAGGGCCGTCAGCATGAAGTAGATCTGGTTGGGCTTGAAGAAGACCAGGCAACGGTCCGCATCCAGGGGATCGACTTCCAGCCCGGCGTCGCGCGCCCTGTCGGCGAGGTCGGCCGGAGCCGCCGTCACCATGTTGAAGCGATCCCCGTCCGGATCCCAGATGAAGAACGCGTGGCAGCGGTTTTCCGCCAGCAATTCCTGGGCGCCGACGTGCTTGTAGACCTGCCACTTGCCCGGATCGACCCCGTAATTGACCCCGTCCAGCACACCGATACCGTGGTAGTCGGTGTTCTCCTGCTCGTGGGTCAGGAACACGGGCCCGCCGTCGGTCAGCGGAATGTCCAGCGCTGCGAAGATGCGGCGCGCCGCCGAGCCCATGGAACCGCCCTCGGTGCAGAATCCGGCCCGGAACCCGGCGGCGAAGGCCGGCGGCAATTCCCGGAGCAACGGTTCGGGAACCACCAGGCGCAGGTAATCGACGTAGGCGTCCACGGGGTCGAAATCCCTCCGGATGAGGGGGTCGTCGGCCGCCGCCAGGGTGATCCGCACACCCGCGGTCTCGGCCCTGCGCACCAGGTCGCGCACACGGTCGGCGATCAAGCCGGCCATCTCCAGCAGCTGGCCGCCGCTCGCGTCCATGGGTTTCCAGCCGCCCTTGTAGCTCTGGCTGTGGCTGGCGGTGAAGTTCTCTCCCCCGTCCAGCTCCTCGTGGAAGACCCCGAAGGAGGACAACCAGATGGGGGTCGTCCGTTCATCGACCGGTCGCAGATGGACCGTCAATCCCCGGGCGGCATAGATCCTGGCCGCCAGATCGATGAACTCCTGGGTGTGGGGCCGCACCTCGCCGCCGATGTGCAGGGACCTCAACCCGTGTTCCACCGCCAGCTCGGCCCGGGCAGTCAGCATCACCGCCACGGTCAGGGCGTTGAACGGCACCCCGGTGTTGAACAGGTCGTCCGGGTCCAGCAGATCGCGGTAGCCGGCGGTGCCCAGCTTGAACGAGGCGGCCCAGTCCTTCAGGCCGGCCGCCCGGACCAGCTCGGCGTCCAGCGCCAGTTCCTCGGTTCTACGGGCGAAAGGGGTATAGAAAGCCGGTTTTCCGCTCATGCGTCCGCTCCCTCGGGGTTGAAAGAGACATCCACGACCTGCCGCACCACAGCGCTCTCGACCTCGAAGAACTCCGCAGGCCGGAAATGGAACAGCGAGGCGATGATGTTCGACGGGAACACCTCGATGCGGGTGTTCAGGTCGCGCACGTTGGCGTTGTAGAACCGGCGCGCGGCCTGGATGCGGTCCTCCGTGTTGGCCAGCTCCTCCTGAAGGGCCAGGAAGTTCCCGCTGGCCTTGAGCTCGGGGTACCCCTCCGCCACCGCCAGCAGCTTCTGCACCGAGCCCACCAGTTTCTTCTCGTCCTCCGCCTGGTGGGCGGGCGTGCCGGTGGAATTGCGGGCGCGCTCGCGGGCCTCCACCACCGCGGCCAGGGTCTCGCGCTCGTGGGCGGCGTACCCCTTGACCGTTTCCACCAGGTTGGGAATCAGGTCGTAGCGCCGCTTGAGCTCCGTGTCGATGTTGGACCACGACTCGCCGACCTGCTGCCGGATGCGCACCAGCAGGTTGTAGTTCAGGGCAGCCCACACCAGGAGAGCCAGCACGAGAAACAACAGGATCCGAAACATTGAACATCCCTCCTAGATCAAAGATCCGGCATGGCAAAACCCACAAGTCGAATCATGCCCTGTGCTGGTGGGCCAAGCAAGGCAGGATCAGAATAATCTCAATATTCCTAAAGCAAACCCCTATAAACCCGAATGTATAATCATTATCAAACCGGGGTCTACCTCATGCGATCCCATCAGTAACCATCAGGGAGGAACCCCATGAAAGGTGTCATCAACAAAGGTATCCAGGATCTCGTCGAAAGCCACTACGGCCCCGAAAGCTGGCAAAAAGTCCAGGATCTCGCCGATTGCAAGGAACCATTTTTCGCCGTCAGCAAGGACTATCCCGACGCCATGACCATGGCCCTAATCATGGCGACCGCCAAGGTGTCCGGACAGGACCCTGCCGAGGTGATGATCGCCTTCGGCCGCCACTGGGTATCCGAAGTGGGAGCCAAGTGCTATCCGGCCTTCTATCAGATCGCAGGCGACAACCCCCGCGAATTCCTGCTTAACATGAACGCGGTACATGAGCAGGTGACCCGCAACATGGACGAAGCATCTCCCCCCTCATTCATCTATGAAGAACTACCCGGCGGCCGGTTGCTCCTGCACTACGAATCCGAGCGCAGCCTGTGTCCCGTTCTGAAGGGACTTATCCTCGGGGTGGGCGACTACTTCGGGCAGGAACTCACGGTGGTGGAGACCAGTTGCCAGAAGAAGGGCGACCCCCGCTGCACCATGGAGGTCACCTTCCCATGACTTCGGTAAAAACACCAGGGGAGGGATGCAGGAACAGGGTGACGTCCATCTTCCCTTTTTCGATGTGCTGGGACATGGCCCTGCAAATCACCTGCGCCACCGCACCTCTGCTCAACAGGATCCCCGACCTGCGGGGGAAAACCGTGACCGAAGTGCTGGAAATTGAGCACCCCGTCCGCAAATGGTCAGCTGGGGAACTGGCGGAATATCTTGACGGCGGCCGGAAGGTAATCCTCAAATACAAAGATGTCCTCCTTCCGCTCATGGGGATCACCAGGCAGATCGACGGGATGACCCAATACTTCGCCCGCCTCGACGAGAGAGCCGCCCATGATCTGAACCGTTTGACTTTTGATGATTTCCCTCCGGACTCCCACCTGATCGATTACCTGACCCTGCACGACGAACTCAAGGCTTCGTTGGCCGATGCCTCCCAGGCGATTAATGTCCTGCGCGACAAGAACAAGGAACTCGAGACGACCCGCCGCAACCTCGAACTGGAGATCGTCCAGCGCAGGAACGCCGAAAAGGCCAGCCGAGCCAAAAGTGAATTCCTGGCCAACATGAGCCACGAAATCCGCACCCCCATGAACGGCATCATCGGCATGATCGAGTTGATTATCGGGACCGAGCTTTCTGAGATCCAACGCTCCTATCTCGATATCGCCCGGACCTCGGCCGAGTCCCTTTTGCAGATTCTGAACGATATCCTGGACTTCTCAAAGATCGAAGCATCCAAGCTGACCCTCGAAAAGGTGGAGTTCAGCCTGCGCGATTGCCTGGGGGATGCCATCAAGAGCCTGGTGATGCTGGCCAAGGCGCGGGACCTGGAACTGGCCTGCCAGCTTGACGCCGATATCCCTGATATCATCGTGGGCGACCCCGGCCGCCTACGCCAGGTTGTGGTCAACCTGGTAGGTAACGCCATCAAGTTCTCGCATAACGGCGTGGTGATCGTGGGGGTCCACGCGACTTCCCGGACCGATAATTCCATCGGCCTGCATTTTTCCGTACAGGACAACGGCATCGGCATCCCGCGGGATCGTCAGAAGGTAATCTTCGAGGCCTTCTCCCAGGCGGATGCATCGACCACCAGGAAATTCGGAGGCACCGGCCTGGGGCTGGCCATTTGCTCCCGGCTCGTTGGGTTAATGAATGGCACTATGGGTCTGGACAGCGAACCAGGCCAAGGAAGCATTTTCTTCTTCGACGTTACATTTCCACTCGGCTGCAACCAGAAGCCTGTACCGCCCGCAACCCTGGCGGACCTAGCTGGGCTGCGTGTGCTCATAATCGATGACCTCCAGGTCAATCGCGATATCTGCTCGGAAATCACGAAGTTCTGGGGGATGGAACCAACCAGTACCGCCAGTGTCACCGGGACCCGGTCCCTCTTGGCCGCGGCCGCCCCGGAAGAGACCTGGGACCTGGTCCTGGTCGACCAGATCATGCCGGATGGAAAGGGCCATGAATTGGCAAGCGAAATCCGCAAGCATCCGGCCACCGCCGGCGCTCCCATCATCCTGCTGACCTCGGGAATGAGTGTGGGTGACGCGGACGCTACCGGGCAAAGAAATATCGACGCCACCTTGTTCAAACCGGTCAAGCAGTCCGAACTGCTGTCCTGTATTCTTAAGGCCCTCGGCAAAGCCACACTCCGGGAAACCCAGGAACTGGATATCCAGACCTTCGCCGAGGAGGGAGCGGTTGGCCCACTGCGAATCCTCCTGGCCGAGGATAACGCCGTAAACCAGTTGCTGGCCCGGAAACTCCTGCAAGGTCTCGGTCACGAAGTTGTCGTTGCCGCCGATGGGCAGGAAGCGCTGGAATACCTCGCCGCCCAAACTTGTGATCTGGTGTTCATGGATGTTCAGATGCCGCGGATGGACGGCTACGAGGCAACGAAAAAAATTCGGGCCAAGGAGAAAGCCGAAGGAGCTCCTAGGTTGCCCATCGTGGCCATGACAGCGAATGCCCTGCAGGGCGACCGTGAACGCTGCCTGGAAGCCGGTATGGACGACTATGTCGCCAAGCCCATCAGCCGCCGGTCACTCGTAGAAGTCATCGACCGTCTGGCTGGGGCGGGGCTACTCGGAGCCGTGGTGATACACTGAACAATCCCTGTGCCGGTCAGGGCGAGGGAGGCATCCCCTGCCAGCCGTCTCCGGACACCATCTGCTTGACCACATAGTCGGGAATCAGGTCCAGCATCGTGCTGGCAACCTTGAGAGCCTCTTCATGCTGCGCGGGGTTGTTGTATCCGGAGCGGTAGACGGCGATGGCCCCCATACCGAACTCGATGTTCAACGCCGGGGCCTGCATGAGGTAGTCCATGGTCCGGCTGTGGATGATGTCGTAGGCCCACTTGCGATCGTTGGACTTGACGTAGAACCTGCGGCTGAACTCCACCGATTCGAAGTCGATATCGTCGGCGCCCAGAAACTCCCCCACCTTGTCGAAGACATGTTCCCGGCGGATCAGCAGGGGAATCGTGGGGAACCCGCAGTCCATGATCACCATGCCCACACTATGGGTGCTGCGGTTCTTGCCCGATCCCGTGACGTACTTGTAGTCCAGACATAGGACCTCGCGCCCGTCGACCGTGCCGGTGATCACGTTGCCGTTGCTGCGGGAATGACCGCGGTCGAGGATCTTCAAGCCGGGGAAACGGGACCGCAGGTCGGGCAATCCCTTGCGTTGGAACCGCCAGCGGCGGGCCGCGGCCCAGGCCAGCAGCGCCTGCCGGCGTTGCTGTTCCTTGCGCCAGACGAAGATGCCGAATACGGCAATGGCGGCCAGAATGACAATAATCCCGACGGGCGGCATGCTGTTCCTTTCCTGCGGCGGTCACACCCGGGTGATTGTCGTTGCTAACGCCACCGCACTCAACAGGAATTCTACCCCGCCGACCTCCCCTTTATTGCGAAAAAAGGGCCCGACACAAAGGCCGGGCCCCATAAACATGCAGGCGGTGCTTACCGGAACAGGGACTTGACCGAGCCGAAGCTGGAAGCCTCGTTGTCCACCACGCAATCCACCAGGGGATACCCGTCCACGTAGGGCTCCATGCGGAAGTTGCTCCAGGTGTACTCCCAGATCCCGGTGGCATTGTTGTAGCACTGGCCCAGCAGAACCGTGGTGTCATCGTAGAAGTAGTCGTCGAAGTTCACGACGCTGCCGTCGAGCATCTGGCAGGTCCAGTAGCCGTGGCCCAGAACGTCACTGGTCTCGATGACGTTCATGCCGTCGCTGATGGTGATGGCGCAGCTTTCCCAGGGCTCGGGATCGGCCAGCAGGGAGGAGGCGGAGATCACCGTGGGAGTGGGCACGGGGCCGGAGCCGGTCACGGTGACCGTGGCGCTGTTCAGCTCGCTCAGGCCGTAGTACTCTGTGTAGACGCCGGTCACATCGACGATGTCGCCGGGGACGTTGGTGGTCGAGCCCATGTAGACCCAGATGCCGTTGTAGGCGCCGAAGGGAGCCTCGGCCACCCAGATTCCGTTGTAACGCACGGCCACGACCGTCACGTTTTCGATGGTCAGGGTGTCACCCTCGGCGTACATGCCGTTCTGAATATCGAAGATGGTAGGGGCGGCCATGGCGAACACGGACTGGGCACCCAGGGTAACCAGCAAGAGGGCAAAAACAATGGCAAGGCGCTTCATGGTGAACCTCCTGAAGACATGAACTAGGGTTGCGAGACAGCCGTCCCACCTCCAGGCGAGCAAACGCGGAGATGGGATTTCGTCAACTTATATCCCAATGATACACTATAATCAAGCTGATTTGTGTAATTTTTTGATTATCACAAACCTCTGAGAACCATGCGTGGCACCTTGACGGTCATCTGCAACAGAGCCTGACTCATGGTCTTCCCCTGCGGATCAACCAGCAGACTGCGGGTTCCCCCGCCCCCCAGGGTACCGGCGAGCAGGAAGTTCAGCCCCTGTAAGTTGTCCAATTCATACCGGGTTACCTTGCCCTGAACCTTGGCGCCGAAGAAGCGTTTGACCCTGGCGGCGGTCAGGTTTCCCTTGATCCACTCGTAGACCAGGGGCGTGCGGGCCAGGACGCCGATGTTGCAGGTGTCGCCCTTGTCCCCGCTGCGGGCGTAGCACAGCCGACGCAGGGGCACCTCCACGGTCGCCCGGGGCCAGTCGCGGCGGCAGGGTCGGGACTTGACCCGGTTGCAGACAGGTTCCCCCTCGTGGCCGCGCAGGGGGAAATGGATCTCCTGGAACTCCTCGCTGGAGTCTGTGCCCAGGGTCAGCACCTTGGCCGACACCCCGTCGCGGCGCATCAGGGCCGGCCAGTAGGCCACCACCTGCTGGGGCCGCGGGCGGCCGCGCGTGCTGACGGCCATGCCCGAGGGGCCGGCCAGGATCATGGCCGGCACGGCCTTGGCGAAATCCTGGACCTTGGCCAGGTCGTGATCCCGCACACCGAAGCGCAGGTAGATCTCGTTGGGGCTGTAGCGTGAAAGCCGCTCCGGCCAGATGGAGCCCGCACCCACCAGGGCGGTGGCCGTGTCCTCGAACTCGTGGCCCACCCTGCGCCAGAAGGCGTCGGTCACGGCCTGCGCCTTGGCCTCGATATCCGGGCCGCTGATGAGGATCTCGCCCTCGGCCTTCCAGCCGTCCTGGTAGGCCATGGAGACCTTGAACGAGGCGGGCGCCGGGCCGCCGCGCACTCCGCTGACCTTGACCCGATCCGGACCCGCCTCGGCGACCTCGATGGTGTTGAAGAAGGCCACGCCGTCGGGAGAGATGTACTGCCCGGGGTCGCCCATCTCGTAGACGAGCTGCTCCTTGACGGTTTTCACGTTGATGAGCCCGCCGGTGCGCTTGTGCTTGGTGACGTGGAAGTCGCCGTCGCGGTGCATCTCGATGATGGGGTAACCCATGTCGTCGAACGAGGGGATGTCCTGCCAGTCGGTGATGTTGCCGCCGCTGCCCTGGGCGCCGCATTCGATGATGTGCCCGGCGATGATCCCCGCGGCCATCTTGTCCCAGTCGGTCATGGACCAGCCGAACTCGTGGATCATGGGCGCCAGGGTGATGCCCGTGTCGGTGACCCGGCCGGTGACCACGATGTCGCAACCCGCATCCAGGGCGGCCACCACCGGCTCGGCCCCCAGGTACACGTTGGCCGAGGTGACCCTGCTGCGCACGTCGGTGAACGACTCGCCGGTCTCCATGTTGGTGAACTTCTCGCCGGCGGCGGTCAGTTCGTACAGGCGCCCGCTGATGTCGTCGCCGTAGACCACGCCCACCTTGACGTCCAGGTCCAGGCGCCGGGCCAAGGCGCGGATCTGTCGGCCCAGGCCGATGGGATTCATGCCGCCGGCGTTGTTGATCACCCGGACCTTCTTCTGCACGATGAGCGGCAGACAGGTCTCCAGCTGGGTCAGGAAATCACGCGCATAGCCGAGTTCGGGGTTCTTCAGCTGCTGCTTGCGCAGGATGGACATGGTGATCTCGGCCAAAAAATCCATGGTGATGTAGTCCAGGCGGCCGCCGGTAAGCTGGCGACGCAGGGCGTCCAGGTCGTCTCCCCAGTAGCCTCCGGCGTTGCCGATGCGGATCATCTTCTTCAATGCACGCTCCTTACCCGTTGTGGACTTGCAATCTACGGATTCCCAACCATAATGGCTGCGACCCCCGGACGAAAGCCAGACGGAAGGAAATCCCGGCCCATGGCCATCAGCGATCCTGCAGCCGCCAAGTACTTCGTGTTCGATTTCCCCCTGTCCGAACAGGCCTGGCAGCGGTACGCCGTGGCCTCGCTGTTGCCCGGGCAGAAGGATCCGGAGGTCGCCGGGGCCTACGAGATCCGCCGCCTCGCCGCGGCCGTCAACGAGGACCCCGCCCGGCGGGCGGCCGGTGCGCCGCCCACCCACGCCGAGACCCTGCTGGCCCTGCGCACCCTGAACCAGGTGCTGCAGTGGGTGGCCCTGCGCTACTTCGTGGACGAGAATCCCGGGGGCCTGGCCCGCTGCCGTCAATGGGCCGAGCAGAGGCTTGGAGCCGACAACATCGCCGGTCTCTACCGCACCTTCGTGACCCTGTTCCCCCCGGTGGACCTCAAGCGCGGCGCCATGGCCGCAGACGAGTTCCTGGAGGCGGCCAAGGCCAACCTGACCGGGCGCGACCTGGCCACCCTGGAGATGTTCCTGCTGTTCCTGAACGTCACCAACCCGGCCGCCGGCGAGGCCGAACACCTTTTCGACGACGAGGACCTGCGCCGCAGGGCCTCCTTCCTGCCGTTCGTCACGGGCATGGAGGACTACCTGACCGAGTTCGAGCCTCCGGGCAGCCAGGGTTCGTCCATCACCCATCAGCTGCGCGAGCCCCTGCTGGCCAGCCCCGATTCCCTGGCCGGCCAGCTGGCCTGGATCCGCGAGCACTGGGCGCACCTGTTGCCCCAGGAACTGCTGGAGCGCCTGCAGTTCGCCCTGGATGTCCTGAAGGAAATCGATGTGGCCCGCGGCGGGGAACCCGGCCCGCCCCCGGTGCTGGAATTCCCCTCCTCTGCGGCCGTGGACGAGCCCGAGGCCTTCAGCCGCGATGCCGACTGGATGGCCGACGTGGTCCTGATGGCCAAGAGCGTCTACGTGTGGCTGGACCAGCTCTCGCGCTGGTACCAGAGGCCCATCCGCACCCTGTCCGACATCCCCGACCAGGAGTTGGACAAGCTGGCGCGCTGGGGCGTCAACGGCCTGTGGCTCATCGGGCTATGGGAACGCTCGACGGCCTCGCGCACCATCAAGCAGTGGCTGGGCAACCCGGAAGCCGCCGCCAGCGCCTACTCCCTGTACGACTACGCCATCGCCTCGGACCTGGGCGGAGAGGAGGCCTGGCGCGACCTGAGCGAACGGGCCGGCCGCCGCGGCATCCGCCTGGCCAGCGACATGGTGCCCAACCACATGGGCATCGACAGCCGCTGGGTCGTGGAGCACCCCGAGTACTTCCTGCAGCTGGACCAGCCGCCCTACCCCTCGTATCGCTTCACCTGCGGCGACCTGTGTCCCACCCCCGGCGTCGCCGTGCGCATCGAGGACGGGTACTGGGACAAGAGCGACGCCGCCGTCGTATTCCAGCGCGTCGACGAGACCACGGGCGAGACCCGCTACATCTACCACGGCAACGACGGCACCAGCATGCCCTGGAACGACACAGCCCAGCTGAACTTCCTCCTACCCGAGGTCCGCGAGGCCGTGATCAGGGTGATCCTGGACGTGGCCCGACGCTTCCCCATCATCCGCTTCGACGCGGCCATGACCCTGGCCAAGAAGCACTACCAGCG
>CAYPVD010000030.1:0-19229 GCA_964414055.1 uncultured Fibrobacteraceae bacterium | reverse complement strand
ATGATCGACCGCGGCCGCCTGCCGCACGAGCTGGAGGCCATGGGTTTCGCCGGCGAGCTGGTCCGGAGAGTGGCCGAGCGCGTCCAGGCCATGCGTTTCAAGCGCCTGTTGCCTCCGGTGGCGGTGATGCCCGACCGTCTCGATCCCGACCGGAAGGCTGATTTCACCGATGGAGGGTTTCATTGACCACCGTCGAAGTGCCCACGGTGGACATGCCCGGGGGTCTGTGCCATTTCGTGGCCACGCCCATCGGCAACCTCCAGGACATTACCCTGCGTGCCCTGGGTGTGCTGGCCGGTGCGGAGGTGATCTACGCCGAGGATACGCGCCACACCGGGATCCTCATGAAGCGCTACGGCCTGCGCGCGCCCCTGGTCAGCTACCACGACCACAACAAGCTGCAGGTCGTGCCCCGTATCGTGAACGACCTGAAGGCGCAGCGGAAGGTGGCGGTGGTCAGCGACGCGGGCATGCCCTGCGTCAACGATCCGGGGTACTCCCTGGTGCTGGCCTTGTTGCGCGAGGAACTGCCCTGGACCATTATTCCCGGACCCTCGAGCGTGCTGGCGGCCCTGGTGCTGGCCGGATTTTCCCCGGACAGATTCCTGTTCGCGGGGTATCCTCCCCGCAAGAAGGGGCCGCGCGGCCGTTACCTGGCCGAGCTGATGCAGGCGGGGCCCACGGTGGTCATGCTGGAGTCGTGCCACCGCATCACCAGCACCCTGGAACTGGTGGGCGAACTGGATGCCGCCCGCCGGGTGGCCGTGGTGCGGGAAATCACGAAGCTGCACGAGGAGATCCTGCGCGGCACGGCCGGAGAGGTCCTGCCCCTTATGACCGGCAAGCGCCTGCGCGGGGAACTGGTCCTGGTCCTGGAGGGATCGGCCCGGAAGGAGTCCAAAATTGACTGAAGACACACAGTCGTTCAAGCGGCGGGCCCGGAACCGGTTGCGGCCGGTGATCCTGACCCTGGACCGCATGGGGATTTCCCCGCTGGGCGTGTCCATCCTGGGTCTGCTGATCACTGCCCTCAGCGGCCTGGTTGTGGGCGGGGGACATCTGTTCTGGGGCGGCCTCGTGTTCCTGCTGGGATCGGCCTTCGACATGCTCGACGGGGATCTGGCGCGGTTGCAGGGGACGGTGTCGGCCCGCGGCGCCTTCCTCGATTCCTGCTTCGACCGGTTGGGAGAGGCCTTCCTGCTGGCGGGTCTGACGTGGTATTTCGCCACTTCGCGGCCCGAGGCGGACGCCCTGTCCCTGGTGCTGATCACCGCCGTGGTTGCCGGCAGTCTGACCACCAGCTACGTGCGGGCCCGCGCCGAGGGCGTGGGGGAGACCTGTTTCGTGGGGTGGCTGCAGAGAACCGAGCGGGTGATCCTGCTGGCCGGTGCCCTGCTGCTGGGGCGCTGGGCCGTCACGCCGATCCTGGTGCTGCTGGCCGTCGCCACCCTGGCGACCACCCTGCAGCGCATGGTGCATGTGGCCGCCAAGCTGCCGGGCCCGGGGCCGCGCGGGTCGTCCCCGGACGGTGATTCATGAGCCCGGGCCGTACGCGCGGACTGCTGATCACCTTCGAAGGGCCCGAGGGCAGCGGCAAGACCACCCTCATCGAGGGCATCACCCGTGCGCTGGTTTCTGCCGGGGAAGAGCCGGTGCTGATCCGGGAACCCGGTGGTACCGACATCGGCGAGCGTATCCGCGCGATCCTGTTGGACCCCGCCTCGGCGGATATGTGCCCCGAGACCGAACTGCTGTTGATGGTGGCCAGCCGGGCCCAGCTGGTCAGAGAGAAGATCAAACCCGCCTTGGAAGCGGGCATGATCGTGCTGTGCGATCGTTTTGCCGATGCCTCGGTGGCCTACCAGGGTCATGGCCGCGGGCTGGGTGAGAAGATCGTCCACCAACTCAACGCCTTTGCCCTGGACGGAGTGGTGCCGGATCTGACCTTGCTGTGCATGGTGTCCCCCGAGGAGGGCCAGGCCCGCCTGGAAAACCGCCGCACCGATCGCCTGGATCGCGAAGCCATGGAATTCCACCAGCGTGTCTTCGAGGGATACCGCGCCATGGCTGCCGCCGGAGAGCAGCGATTCAAGGTGGTCGATGCCTCCGCCACCCCCGAGGAAATGCTCGCCCAGGCCGTCGCTCATCTCAAGAAACTGGAACATGGCTTGCTGAAGTACCTTTAAGGTTCCGGCGCGGGGGCCGTCATCCCCGCAGCAGAGGGCGGTAAGACGCTTGGCCGCCCGTTCTTATGGCTTGTCCCGAAGGAACAGACATGAAATTGGGTTTCCATGCTCCCTCTCCGTTGGGCGGAGGATTCGCCGCGGTGCGGATGATTTTTCTGGTGTTCGTGCTGTTGTTGCCGGCCACCGATATCCTGGCCGATACGGCGGCCGACACGACGGCCGTCGCCGACAGCGACACAGTCAAGGCGGTGCTCACCGATCCGGCGGTTCGCCGCCGCGCCTTCTATGACGACCTGAAGATGCTCGGGGACGTCTACGAGCGGATCATCAACAACTACGTGGATGTCCTTGATCCCCACGAGGTGATGGTGGGAGCCATCGAGGGCATGCTGGACGAACTCGACGAGCACTCCAACTACCTGCCCCCGGTCAACTACGAGGATCTGATGACCAGCACCGAGGGCGAGTTCGGAGGCCTGGGCATCTCCATCCAGGTGCGTGACCATTATCCGACGGTGATATCGCCCATCGAGGGTACGCCGGCCTACTACATGGGCATCCAGGGCGGGGACCAGATCATCGAGATCGAGGGCGAGAGCGCCAGGGATCTGACCAGCACCCAGGCCGTCAAGAAACTCCGGGGCACCCCGGGCACCAAGGTGAACATCACCATCGCCCGGCCCGGCCGCGAGGAACCCATCCCCCTGACCATCACCCGCGACATCATCAAGCTCGAAAGCGTGCCCTACGCCTTCATGATGGGCGACATCGGGTACATCCGGATCCAGAACTTCGCCCGCACGACGCCGCGCGAGGTGAGGGACAAACTGGAGATGCTCTCGGCCCGGGGCATGCGGGGGTTGATTCTCGATCTGCGCTTCAACCCCGGCGGCCTGCTGGAGGCGGCCAAGGGCGTCAGCGAGCTGTTCCTGAAGAAGGGGGAGCTCATCGTTTCGACCAAGGGGCGGCTGCCGTCCCAGGACCAGCAGCTCTACAGCGAGGCCCGGGGGAAGGTGTTCGACGACGTGCCCCTGGTGGTGCTGGTCAACGGCTCGTCGGCCTCGGCCAGCGAGATCGTCTCGGCCGCCATCCAGGACCACGACGCGGGCCTGGTGGTGGGACAGACCAGCTTCGGCAAGGGCTCGGTGCAGACCGTGTTCCGCCTGGACGAGGACGAGGCCCTCAAGCTGACCACGGCCCGGTACTACACGCCCAGCGGGCGCTCCATCCACAAGGACCGGCCGCGACACCCGAAGGTTTCCGAGGCTGAAGGAATGACCGATGCGCCGCCCCTGGAGGAGACGCCGGCGGAGAAGGAGAAGGTCCGCTTCGAGAAGAAGAAGTACTACACCGACAGCGGCCGGGTCGTGTACGGCGGCGGGGGCATTACCCCCGACATCGAGATCGACCAGGATTTCCTGTCGGATTTCGAGGTGGCGGTCGAGCGCGACGGGGCCCTGTTCAGCTTTGCCGTGGACTATGTGGCCAGGCTGGATTCGGTGCCGGAGAACCCGGTGATCGACGATGCGACCTTCCGGGATTTCGAGCAGTTCCTGCGCGGCCGGGAGAACATCGAGGAATACCTCGGCGCCTTCGAACTGACACTGAGCGATTCGCTGATCGAGGCCAACCGGGACTTCATCACTCGCGGCATCAGGCGCGAAGTGGCCCGCCGGGCCCACGGCGCCCAGGCCGCCTACAAGGTGGCCATCGAGGCCGACGTGCAGTTGCATCACGCCCTGGACCTGTTCAAGAAGGCCCACACCCTGCCCGAGTTGCTGGATCTGGCCAGGCAGTGGAACGAGGAACAGCTGGCCAAGCATCAGGCCGCCGCCGCCGATTCCACGGCCGGTATGGGTCGAGACGGCGGTTAGGATGACCTGGATCGAGATTCTCGGCTATGCGGCCTCCCTGCTCGTGGCCCTGTCGCTGAGCATGAAATCCGTGGCGCGTCTGCGGGCGCTCAACCTGCTGGGCGCGCTGGTCTTTGCCGTCTATGGCTGGCTGCTGGATGTCTATCCGGTGATGGTGGTCAACGCCTACATCGCCGTGATCAACATCGTATTTCTGCTGAAGATGCAGCCGGGACGGAGCGAGGCCTTCGAGCTGCTGGCCATCGCCAGCCCGGACAATCGCTACCTGCGGCGGTTCCTGGATTTCCACGCCGGGGATATCCGCCGTTTCTTCCCTCGCTTCAGTCTGGATGAGTTGAGCGACCCCGTGGTGGTCTTCATCCTGCGGGACATGCTGCCGGTGGGGCTGGTCATCGGCCGGCATACCGGCCAGGGCACCTTTACCGTGGATCTGGACTACGTCATCCCCTCGCACCGGGATTTCCGCTGCGCCGAGTACTTCTACCGCTCCTGGCAGACGGTGCTGGATCGGGCCGAAGTGGTCCGCTTCCTGGCCCGGGCCGAGGTGGAGGTGCACCGCAAGTACCTGCGCAAGATGGGGTTCAAGCCCGCGGAAGGTGAGGCGCCCGGCTGGTATGAACGCCCTGCCGGTTGATCCCGGCCTGCTTGCGAAGACCGTAAGGGGAAGGGAAACTTGCGGAATCTTGTTGCGGGGTTACCTTGGGGCCCAACTAATGCCGGTCCCACCGGCGGCGGCGAACAACAGGGCCCTGAATCCCAAACCGGGCCGCGCCGCGTTCGAATCCCTCTTGCCCTTCACTGTTGTTCGGGTCGGAAAACAGGCCGCAGTGTGCGGGTCTACCCGGATGCCTGTGGCGGAGACCATTTTCATCATGACAAAATCGCATACCAAGGCGCGCGCCGGCTTCGACCGGTTCGGGCTGCACCCCTCCCTGCTGCGCGGCATCCACGCCGCCGGTTTCACCTCGCCGCGTCCCATCCAGGATGAGGCCATCCCCGCGGGCCTGGCCGGCCGTGACGTGATGGGCCTGGCCCAGACCGGCACCGGCAAGACGGCCGCCTTCGCCCTGACCCTGCTGCAGCGCATCCTCAAGCAGCCCCATCGCGGGCCACGGGCCCTGGTGCTGGCGCCCACGCGCGAGCTGGCCAACCAGATCGCCGCCGAGATCCGCCTGCTGGCCAGGTTCACCCGCATCAAGATGGTCACCATCTACGGCGGGGTCTCGGCCTACAGCCAGGTCTACGCCCTGCGGCACGGGCCGGAGATCGTCGTCGGCTGTCCCGGCCGCGTGCTGGACCTGCTCCAGCAGGGATCCCTGCGCCTGGGCGGCGTCGAGACCCTGGTGCTGGATGAGGCGGACCACATGTTCGACATGGGCTTCCTGCCCGATATCCGCAAGATCCTCGCCGCCCTGCCCGAGCGGCGGCAGAACCTGCTGTTTTCGGCGACCATGCCGCGCGAGGTCCGCAAGCTGGCGGAGAACCTGCTGGAGGATCCCCAGGTGATCGAGTTGGCCGACACGGCTCCGGCGGCGACCATCGATCACGACCTGGTGCTGGTTCCCGAGAGCCGCAAACGGGATCTGCTGGAACACATGCTCGCGGACGAGGGCTGCAGCACGGCCATCGTCTTCACGCGCACCAAGCACCGCGCCCGCCGCCTGGCCGACCAGCTGAGCAAGGCCGGTTTCCGGGCTGTGGGGCTGCAGGGCAACATGTCCCAGTCCCAGCGCGACCGGGCCATGCGCGGGTTCCGCTCGCACCGCTTCGACATCCTGGTGGCCACGGACATCGCCGCCCGGGGCATCGACGTCAGCGATGTTTCCCACGTCATCAACTTCGATGTGCCCAACACTCCCGAGGCCTACACCCACCGCATCGGTCGTACTGGCAGGTCCGGCTGCGAAGGGGCCGCCTGCACCTTCGTGACCGGCGGCGACCACCGCTGGCTGCAGGCCACCGAGCGCATGATCGGGGCGAAGATCCCGCAGCGCCGGGTCGAGGGCTTCGAGCCTGACACCATGCCGGTGGCGACCGGCCGCCGTCGGCCCCAGGGCAGGAGGCGTTCCCCGGGCGCGGCGCAGCTGGCACGACCGGATGCCGGGCGGTATTCCCGCCGGAGCCGGGGACGAAACCATGCCGGGAGCCGCTGAGCTCCAGCGGGTCGAGCCGTGATCCCCTTTACCCCCTTTCCGCCCGGTGCTAACCTGGCCCATTCGTGAATGGGCTGGTTGGCACCAAGGCGGAAAAGGGGTTGCCATGAAATATCTGTCCGTACTCCTGCTACAGACGACCCTAGCCGTCTCCTGCCTGGCCTCTCCTCCGGAAATCCAACCCTGGCACAAATACCCGCAGCTCTCGGTTTCTGTCGAGGCACCGGTGGTCGTGCCCTTGACGCCTTCTCCGGTCTGGCGTCTGGATTGCGGCGAGGATGCCGAGGTGCTCGTGGGTCGCATCGTCGCGGCGGCTCCCGGCCTGGACGGGCGGACCCTGCTGGTGGACCGGCAGATGTGCCGGGTGCTGGTCGTCGATCGGCAGGGACGTGTGGAACGGACCTGCGGGCACAAGGGCGAAGGACCGGGAGAACTCTCGGGAGCCTATCGTGCCTGCCAGCTGGAGGACGGGTGGATCGGAATCGCCGACGGTGCTCCGGCCCTGACGATCATGTTCGGCGGCCGGGGCAGGATCACCCTGCTGGATCAGGTCGGAAATCCAGCCGGCTTGTGGTACGCCGCCGGTGATCCCGGCGACGTACCCGTCTGTTCGTTGCGCGAACTCCGTTGCGCGAACGGTCTGATCCTGACGGCCAGCCAGCACCTGATCATGAGCTCCGCTACGGCCACCGTGGTGGAGGAACTGGCCCTGATCGCCACGGATTCCGGACAGCGGACGGTCATCGCCAACCGCGTGACCGAAGAGGAGATGCGGAAATTCGGGATCCGGGAACAGGACGTGTACGAACCGTTCGCGGAGGGACGGTGCGATGTCTCGGTCTCCGGCCGGGCGGCTTACGCGCCCCAGCGGGACCAGTGGCTGGTCGTGATCCGGGAACCGGACGGCACGGGATTCGTTCTGCAGCGTTCCTGGCGGGCGGTACCGCGCACAAGAGCCGCCCGGGAGGCCGTGCGCAAAGCCCTGGGGGCTGGCGATCTGCAGGATGTGTCAGGGACCGAGCCGGCGATCGGACGTATCCGCTGGCGACCCGACGGCCGCCTGTGGGTCGAACCGGGCGGGGTCGTGCCCGCCCCGGGTGCCATGGCCTGCTTCGACGAGTTCAGTTCCGACGGCCGTTTCCTGCGCCGGGTGCAGCTGATGATCTCCGGGGATCGGGAGCAGGACGTGCTGGAGATAATGGAGGACGGCCGCCTAGTGTGGCTGCGGGGGTTCCGGAGAACCCCCGCCGAGGATGACGTAACCGCCGTGGTCCCCGAGGTGGTGCTGCTGTCCCTCGAGGATGGTTGAGGCGCTCAGGTCTTCTTGATCAGCTTGGTCGCCGCGGCCACCATACCGCCAACATCGCTCAGGTCGGTGGGGATGATCATGGTGTTGTTCTCGCGGGCCAGGTTGCCGAACTGCTTGATGTACTGCTCGGCCACCCTCAGGTTCACCGCGTCGCTGCCGCCGGGCTGCTCGATGGCCTCGGCGATCTTGCGGATTCCCTCGGCCGTGGCCACGGCCACCAGCTCGATCTCCTTGGCCCGGCCCTCGGCCTCGTTGATCCGCTTCAACTTCTCACCCTCTGAGATGGCGATGGCCTGCTGCTTGGTACCCTCGGCCACGTTGATCAGGGCCTGACGCTGGCCCTCGGACTCGGCGATGGCTGCGCGTTTCTCCCGCTCGGCCCGCATCTGCTTCTCCAGGGCGTCGCGTACGGTCTGGGGGGGGTGGATGTTCTTGATCTCGTAGCGCGTGATCTTGACGCCCCAGGGATCGGAGGCCTTGTCCACCGCCGCGATGATGGCGTGGTTGATGGCGTCGCGCTCCTCGAAGGTCTTGTCCAGCTCCAGCTTGCCGATCTCCGAACGCATGGTGGTCTGAGACAGCTGGGTCGAGGCGAACAGGAAGTTCTCGATGCCGTAGCTGGCCTTGACCGGATCGATCACCTGCAGGTAAAGCACGCCGTCCACCTCGACGGCGATGTTGTCCCTGGTGATGCAGACCTGGGGAGGGACGTCGACGGCGGTCTCCTTCAGGGAGTGCTTGTAGGCAACCCGGTCCATGAAAGGGGTCAGGATGTGGAAGCCCGCCTGCAGGGTCCGGGAGTACTTGCCCAGGCGTTCGACGATGTAGGCGCTCTTCTGGGGCACGATGCGGGCGGTGTTCAACAAGGTGATGATGACGAGGATTACGAGTCCGGCTGCGATAATGGTTCCGGCCATGTCGGACCTCCTGAATAGGGCGGTGCGCCCTTGTTTCCATTATTGGGGCTTGATGATCAGTGTGATGCCCTGGTGGGCGGTGATGACGGCTCGATCCCCCTTGGCCAGGGCGGTGGGGCTAAGGGCCTGCCAGGTGGCCCCCTTGTACTCGACGTGCCCCTTGACGTTGGGGATCATGTCTTCCAGCACGATGACCACGCCGCCCACCTCATCGTCGATGTTGTCTCCGGTCAGGCCGTCCTCGCGGACCTTGCCGAGGAACCCCGCACGGAAGCGGCGACGCAGCAGGAGCAGAAGAAGCACCGAGGTGACGGCGAAGACGATGAGTTGGGAGCCCGTGCCGGGAGTCAGGCCCAACCAGACGCACAGGGCGACGATCCAGGCGCCGGCGCCGAAGAAGACGAGGATGACGCCGGGAAGCATGAACTCGCTGAGGATCAGGATCAGGCCGGCCACAAACCATAGGATGAGCGGATTCATGGGCATGGTTATCACTCCTCCGGCTGAAAACACAGTTGTCAACCGAGGGATGTAACCACACCTGGCGGCCATTATTCAATTGGAAGTCGCGATTATTGTCCGGCGGGGGCGGGGCGGCCGGTCGTCAGCCCACGAGAGTGAACTTGTGCATGACGTCTTCCAGCAGGAATCCGTCCTCGCCCGAGATGTTGACGAACTTGAAACCAGCGCGGAAAAAACGGGGGTTCTGATCCTGGTTGCACCACACGGTTTCCGCCTCGATGATGATATCCGAGCGGTTCCGCACCATGGCAGGCAGGTTGATGCGGACAAAGAACTTATGACCGGGCTGAATGGCATGATCCGACACGACCATCATGCCGTTGCAAGTGATATCCACGATGCGGCCGAGCACCCGGCCGGATTCGTTGTCGATGGCCTTGACATGGTGAGGCGTATTCTTGCGTGGCCTTCTGCGCATATCGATCATGACAACCCTTTCCTTGACGATGTTTCTGCCCTGATTATCGGCACCGGGGGTGGGAACTTTACGTGAAAATCATCCCTCCGGGCTAGAATCGTCACGGAATCGGGACTCCTGGGATGGTAGGGGTGTTCGTCCGGCCATCCTTTGCTGCCTGCGGCCCAGCAGGATGGCCACGACCGCCCAGACGGCGGCAGCCGGGACCGCGGGCCAGGCAGCGGCCAGACCGGGAATCAACCGGCCCGAGATGCCCGCTCCGAGGGCGTCTCCTCCCCGGTAGACGAAGGTGTCGATGAAGTTCTTGGCCTTGTACCGTTCTTCCCGATCCACCACCGTGAACAGGGTTTCCCGTGCCGGCTTGGCCAGGGCGTAGTTGCCCGCCCGGCGGAGCACCTGGAAGGCCACCAGCACCGAGAGGGTGGGCCACGCGCCCAGGGCCAGGAATCCCGCGATGGTGGCCACCGGCAGCACCGCCAGCACCGGCCCGCTGCCCAGCCGTCGCAGCAGACGCCCGGTCACCAGGACCTGGCAGACCAGGGTCAGGGCGTTGGTCAGCAGATCGATGAGACCGAACAGGGAAGCGCGCGCCTCCCGACCGGCGATGTGCTCGGCCACGATGCGGGCCTGCTCGAAGTAGAGAAAGGTGGAGGTCAGGCTGTAAAGGAAGATGTAGGAGCTGATGCCCAGGAGGTAGGGCGAGGCCAGGGTGCGGGTGATTCCGGCCCAGATCCCCCCGTCCCGCCTGGACGGTGCGCCGGGGTGTCCGGTGGGGTCCAGGCGCCGGAATTCCCGGGCCAGGGTCCCCACGCAGCGCACGGCCAGCTCCAGCAGCAGGGCGCTCAGCAGCATGAGGTTCGGCCGACCGACGATTCCCACCATCAGGCTCGTTGTGCCGCTGCCTCCGATGGCGCCCAGGGTGCCGCCGGCGGCGATCAGGCCGAACAGGCGGCGGCTGCGGTCGTACCCGAAACCATCGGCCATGAAGGCCCAGAACAGGGAAACCACCACCAGGTTGAACACGCTGACCCAGACATAGAAAACTCGTCCGGCCAGCATGCCTGGCCGATCGCCGCCCAGCCGCAGGAGAAGGTAGAACAGCACCAGGTTCGCGGCGAAGAAGCGCAGGGCCAGGGGTATGAACATCTCGCGGGAAAAACGCCGCACCATCCACCCCACCAGGGGGGCTACCAGGGCCATGGCCCCGAGGGTGACCAGGAACAGGCGGGGCAGGTTGTCCACCCCGCCGGCCAGACCCATCTCCTCGCGCAGGGGACGCAGGATGTAGTAGCTGTTCAACAGGAGGTAGAAGAGCAGGGCCGACCACAGGACGGCTCTCGTTTCCCGGGGATCGATGCCCAGTCGACGGCCCAACACTGCCTGGTTGCCATGGGGGAACAAGGGACTGCCTCGGTTGGGGTGGGCGGTGGCGAAGAATCCAGATCCTACGCAGGATGAAGGATCAGGTTACAGGGTGCAAGAACCGGGTTCCGTGCGGGCGGATTGTTGACAAAATGCCCACCTGCCGTTAATCCTTTTCGGCTGCGGCGCGTCATACGCTTATTCGCGGTCGGAGGAGGTAACGCGTGAAAAAGGCCCTGCGGGAGTTCATGGCCGGCTTGGTGGATTATGAGGGTCTGTTCCCCCCTGCGGGTCTGTCCATGTCCGGGGCGGTGGCCGAATATGCCCGCTGGTTGGCCGATCCCGCAGCCTGGATGCTGGGCCGTTTCGTCGTTCCTGCGGTTCGTCTGCCGGAGCTCGACAAGGCCCTGGCCGAAGCCGGTGTCAACGGAACCTGGCGTTACTCCGTGCTGATGGGCGATTCCGGGGATCCTCAGGGGAGTCTGGAAGTCCTGGCAGAGCAGGGCCGTCTGGTATGGGATTTCGACGAGCGCCAGGCGGGATCCGCGGGTATAGAAACCCTGGAGTATCCCTTGCCGGCCGATGTTTGCCAGGATGCCGCCACCCTGGATCACCATCTGGACGACCTGTTGGCAGCACTGGCGGCCATGGAAACGACGGTCCCGGTGATCTACCTGGAGCTGCCTCCCCAGTCCGAGGCCCAGATGGTGGCCGAGGCCCTGGCACGGGCTGCAGAGAGGCATGGGGACGAAAGCGGCGAAGGCGACAGGCGTTACCCGATCCTGGCGGTCAAGCTGCGCTGCGGCGGGACGTCACCGCGGGATTTTCCCTCGACAGGGCGTATGGCGGCGGTGTTGACATCCTGCGCCGCCGCCAAGGTGCCCCTGAAATTCACCGGCGGCCTGCAGCACCCCCTACGTAGCCGGTCCGAAGACCCTCCGGTGGTGATGCACGGTTTCATCAATGTGTTCGGGGCGGGGCTGCTGGCCCACGGCGGACTCGAGGGCAAGGAGCTGGCCGCCTGTCTGGCTGAAACATCCCCCGAGGCGTTCTCGTTCGACGACGAAGGTTTCGCCTGGCGGGATCATGCCGTGGACGTGACCGAGATCGCCGCCTTGCGCCGCGATTTTCTGCACGGATTCGCCGGCAGTTCCTTTGCGGAACCGGTCAGCGAACTGCACGATCTGAAGCTGGCCTGAGCGGGGTCGCAGGCGGCCGCGAGGTTGACAACGCCGCGGCGGTGGCCAACCCTGGGATGTGGACATTGATCGCGGACCGGCCGAATCCCTGGACTGAAGAGGTTTTCATGAAGCATCAAGCTGCGCGTTCGGCGACCATGGCCATCATCCTGGCCGTCGTGTGGCCGGTCGCAACGTCCGCCGTCGAGGGCATGTACCCCATGAGCGAACTGGCCGGTCTGGACCTGGCGGCCGCGGGGCTGGAGGTTTCCGCCGCGGACATCTTCAACCCGGGTGGCCCGGCCCTGGTCGACGGCATCGTCAAATTGGGCGGCTGCACCGGCTCCTTCGTCACGGACCAGGGTCTGATCCTGACCAACCACCACTGCGCTTTCCGCGCCATCAGGGACGCCAGCAGCACCGATCACGATTATCTGAGCGAGGGTTTCTCCGCCGGTGATTTCAATGCCGAGTATCCTGCCGCCGGTTACACCGTGCGCATCACCGAGAGTTATCGCGACGTCTCGGACGAGGTCCTGTCGGCGGTGACGTCCGCCATGGATCCCGGGCAGCGTACGCGCGCCATCGAGAAGCGCATGAAGCAGTTGAGCCTGGACTACGAGGCCGCCCATCCGGGGAAGCGGGCCGAGGTCAGCGAGATGTTCCCCGGCAAGAGTTACGTGCTGTTCATCTACACGTACCTGAAGGATGTGCGCCTGGTCTACGCGCCCCCGCAGTCCATCGGCAACTTCGGCGGCGAGCAGGACAACTGGATCTGGCCCCGCCACGCGGGCGATTTCTCGTTCATGCGCGCTTACACGGGACCCGACGGGGAGCCGGCGAGCTACAGCCCGGACAATGTTCCCTACCGTCCGAGCCAGGTGCTTCGGGTCTCGCCGCGGGGGGTGAACGCCGGGGATCCGGTGTTCATCTGCGGTTATCCCGGTCGGACCTACCGCCAGCGGTCGTCCTATTTCCTTGATCATCTGGCTCGCTTCACCATGCCCCTGACGGTGGACTGGTACACCTGGCAGATCGACCATCTCGAGGCCCTGGGACGGGATGACCGGAACCGGCAGCTTGTCCTGGCCTCGCGTCTCAAGGGTCTGCACAACACGGCCAAGAACTACCGCGGCAAGCTGCAGGGAATCGCCCGCCTGGACCTGATCGAGGGCAAGCGGGACGAGGAGGCCGGGCTGCGGGAGTACATCGCGTCCGATCCGGAGCGGGAAAAGCGCTACGGCCATGTCCTGCCCGACCTGGAGGGATACTACCGGGAGCTGGATCAGCAGACGCCGTACGAGATGTGGCTGTCCTTCCTGCGGCGCAGTCCGCAGGTGATGCAGACGGCCCTGACGGTGTGGGAGAGCGCCCAGGAGCGCCAAAAGCCGGAAAATGAACGCCAATCCCCCTACATGGCACGCAACCTGGACCAGACCCTGAAACGACTGCAGGTCATGGCGGAGCATTTCGATCCGGACGCCGATCGCCTGATCATGACCGAGCTGCTGCGCCGCGGGGGCGATTTCCCCCGGGCGGGCAGGTTGGAACCGCTGTCGCGTTGCCTGGGAGCGGCAGGTGCCCAGGAGGCTTCGGACCTGCTGGACCACCTGTTCAGGACCACGAAGCTGATGGATTCTCAGTTCCTCTCGGCGGCCCTTACCATGAGCCCTCAGCAGCTGCGCGCCCTGGAGGATCCGTTCCTGGACCTGGCCGCGGGCCTCTACGACGAGTTCAAGCGCGTCAAGGAGGAGGGCAAGCGCCGCAAGGGGGTTCTCGACCCTCTGCGTGTGGCCCTGGCCGAGGTGCGAGGGGATTTCCTGGGTGGGGATTTCATCCCCGATGCCAACGGCACCCTCAGGTTCACCTACGGGTACGTCGAGGGCTACTCGCCGCGCGACGCGGTGATCTACGAGCCGCTGACCACGGTGCGGGGCCTGCTGGAGAAGGAGACGGGAAACCCGCCCTTCGTGCTGCCGCCGCGTCTGCGGGAACTGGTGATGGCGGAGGATTTCGGGCCGTTCGCCACCGAAGCTCTGGGCGGGGTGCCCGTGGATATCCTCTACAGCACCGATACCACCGGCGGCAACTCGGGCAGCCCTGTGCTGGATGCGAGGGGCCGCGTGGTCGGTCTCAACTTCGACCGGTCCTGGGAGGCGACCATCAACGATTTCGCCTGGGACCACGCCTACAGCCGGTCCATCGGGGTGGACATCCGCTATGTGCTTTGGGTGACCTGGAAATTCGGACAGGGGACGAGGCTTCTCCAGGAGATGGGGATCTCCCTGCCGACCGGATCCTGAGTCCGGTTACTCGGCGGCGGCTTTCCGGTCGAGCAACTCGGCCACGGCCGCCAGCAGTTCCTTGTTGGAAAAGGGCTTTTTCATGGTCAGATCCGCGCCCAGCAGGCGCGCGGAGTTGAGGTAGTTCTCCGGTTCGGTACGCCCGCCCCCTGAAATCGCCATCACCTTCAGGTGCGCGTTGTCCCGCCGCAGGTCCATGATGGTCTCGATGCCGTCCTTCTCGGGCATGATGATGTCCGTGATGACGAGATCCATGGTCCGGGTCCGGAACATTTCCACACCGGCCTGCCCGTCGGCGGCGGCCTCCACCTCGTAACCGGCTCGCCTGAGCACATCGACCAGGTAGTCGCGCACGAGGTCATCGTCTTCAATGATCAGGATTCTGGTCATCAGAACCTCCCCCCATACATGATAGAGGATAACTCACATCAGACACAAGGTATTTTGGCCATTTAGGGCATGCAGATAACCTTATCGAACCCTAAGGGGTCAGATCAAGGCCAGGGCCTGGCGCAGGTCGGCGATGATGTCCTCCACGTTCTCCAACCCCACCGACAGCCTTACCATGCCGGGATCGATGCCCACCCTGACGAGCTCCTCCTCGCTGTAGGTGGAATGCGTCATGGAGGCGGGGTGTTCGATGAGGGTGTCCACGTCGCCGAGGCTGACGGCCAGGGTGCAGAGCTCGACGTTGTCCATGACCGTGCTGCCGGCTTCGCGGCCGCCCTTGACCATGAAGCTGATCATGCCGCCGAAGCCGCGTTGTTGACGCCGGGCCAGTTCGTGCTGGGGATGGGTCTTCAGGCCGGGGTAGATGACCCGCGCGACCTTGGGGTGATAGCTGAGGAAGTGGGCGATCTCCATGGCGTTTTCCATGTGTCGGTCCATGCGCACAGGCAGGGTCTTCAGGCCCCGCAGCAGCAGCCAGGCGTTGAAGGGGGAGATGCAGCCGCCCACGTCGCGCAGGGTCTCCATGCGTGCCGTCATGATCCAGTCGGCCTTGCCCACCAGTATGCCGGCCACGGTGTCGCCGTGGCCGCCGATGTACTTGGTCGCCGAGTGCAGGACGATGTCCGCGCCCAGCTCCAGGGGATTCTGCAGGTAGGGCGTGCAGAAGGTGTTGTCCACCAGGACGGGTATGCCCTTGCGGTGGGCGATGGCGGCGATGGCCGGGATGTCCGAGAGCACCAGGGTGGGGTTGGCCGGGGTCTCGAGATAGACCAACCGGGTCTTCTCGGTGATGGCCGCGGCCACGTTGCCGGGGTCCTGGACGGGCACCTCGGTCACGGTGATCCCCATGCGGGGCAGGGTCTGGGTGAAGAGCTGGTGCGTGCCGCCGTAGAGCGTGTCGCCGGATACGATGTGTTCGCCGCTGCGGCAGCAGGTCAGCACGGCGGTGGTGGCGGCGGCCATGCCGCTGGCCAGGGCCAGGGCCGCCTCGCCCTTTTCCAGGTAGGCCATCTCGGTTTCCAGGGCCGTCTGGGTGGGGTTGCCCAGCCGGGTGTAGACGTAGCTGGGATCCTCGCCGCGGAAGACGGCGGCCCCGTGGGCCACGTTCTCGAAGGCGAAGGTGGAGCTCTGGAAGATGGGCGTGCTGACGGCGCGGATGGGGCGTCCCGCCTCGTGCTTGTCCAGGTGCTTCTTGCCGTGGATGCACAGGGTGGCGAAACCGGGGGACCTGTCCTTCTTCGGCATCACTTGCCTCCCTTGCGTGTCTTCTTCATGTACCGGCGGAGAGCGTCCACGCGGTCGAGGTTCTCCCAGCTGAAGTCAGTGTCGGGACGGCCGAAGTGGCCGAACACGGCCGTGGGGGTGTAGATGGGCCGCCGCAGGTCCAGATCCTCGATGATGCCGGCGGGCGAGAAATCGAACACTTCCTGCAGGATGCGGCCGAGTTTCCCGTCGTCCAGCTTGCCCGTGCCGAAGGTGTCGACGGTGACGGCCAGGGGATCGCTGTGGCCGATGACGTAGGCGATCTCCACGCTGCAGCGGTCGGCCAGCCCGGCGGCGACCAGGTTCTTGGCGGCCCAGCGGGCGCCGTAGCTGCCGCTGCGGTCGGGCTTGGTGGGGTCCTTGCCGCTGAAGGCGCTGCCGCCGTGGCCGCAGCTGGGTCCGTAGCAGTCCACGGTGATCTTGCGGCCGGTCAGCCCGGCGTCGGCGCGCGGTCCGCCCTCGGTGAACGATCCCACGGGGTTGATCATGATCCTGGTGTCCTTGGTCAGCAGCCCCGAGGAGGAAAGGGCGGGCTTGACCACCAGGCGCCTGATGTCCCGCCGCAGCTTGGCCAGGTCGGCATCGCCGCGGTGGTGCGCCGAGATGACCACATGGGTCAGGGCCCGGGGCCGCAGGTTCCGGTATTCCACCGACACCTGGACCTTGCCGTCGGGATAGAGATCCGGCAGCTTGCCGGCCCGGCGCACGGTTTCCAACCGGTGTGCGAGGCCGTTGGCCAGGAACGTGGGCACCGGCATGAAATGGGTGTCCACGGGCAGCCGCGAGCCCTCGTTGGTGGCGTAGCCCACGCAGATGCCCTGGTCGCCGGCGCCCTTGCGGTCCACGCCCAGGGAGACGTCGTGGGCCTGCTCGCCAAGCATGACGATGACGGCGCAGCTGTTGTGGTCGAAACCGGTGGTGGGGTCGTTGTACCCGACCTGGCGAATGGCATCGCGGACCACGGCGGTGATGTCCACGTAGCACTTGGTGGTGATCTGGCCGGTGACGATGACCATGCCTGTTGTGACCATGACCTCGCAGGACACGCGGGCGTAACGGTCGCTGGCCAGGACGGCGTCCAGGACGGAATCGGCCAGCAGGTCGCAGAGTTTGTCGGCGTGGCCGGAGGTCACCGATTCGGCGGACTGGATCCAGGTGCGGCTCATGAGATCCTCCTTGGCGGGCGGGCAGCGGGGCGGGAGCAAAAAAAACGTTCTCAAGCGGGATTCCACCTGAAACAATCAGGACCGGGATCCGTCTTGAGCGGGTCGTCACCGTGTTTTTCAAGAATGGATGGGTCCGTGTCCAAAGTCAACCCTGCCACCACTGTTCCCGATTCCGGTATCCGGGTGTCCGATTTGACCTTCGCCTATGCCCGCCGGCCGGTGCTCAAGGGAATTTCCTGCGCGCTGGAACGGAGGGCGATCGGCCTGCTGGGCCCCAACGGCTCGGGCAAGACCACCCTTCTACGCTGTCTGCTGGGGCAGGTTCCCCTGTCCCGGGGCCAGGTCCGTGTGGCCGGCCACGACATGGCCGTTTCCGCACGGCGGGCCCGGGCCCGCCTGGGCTGGATGCCCGAGCGGGGCGGCGTCATCCCCGGCATGAGCGGCGTGGGGCTGACGGCCTACCTGGGCGAGCTGTCCGGGATGCCCGCGCGCGACGCCATGCAGCGGGCCCACGAGGTCCTGCACTACGTGGGGCTGGCCGATGAGCGTTACCGCCGGTGCGAGGACTACAGCCAGGGCATGAAACAGCGGCTGAAGCTGGCCCAGGCCCTGGTCCACGATCCGCAGTGGCTGTTCCTGGACGAACCCACCAGCGGCCTGGATCCCCAGGGCCGGGTTTCCATCCTGGAACTGATTCGCGACCTGGCCTGGAACAAGGGCCTGGGCGTCATCCTCTCTACCCACCTGTTGGCCGACGTGGAGGCCGTCTGCCGGGAGATCCTGGTGCTCAAGGACGGGGTGCTGTTGACGCGGGAAAAGGTGGACGGCAAGGCCCGTGATCCTCGCCAGGTCTTCGAGGTGGAGGGCTTCGGGAACGAGGAGGCCTTCCGGTCCGGCCTGGATCGCCTGGGAGCCCAAGTGCTCCGGGATAATCGTGTGTGGCTGGTGACCCTGGATCTGGACCGCCTGGGGGGAGGGGACGCCGGATCGGGGTTCGATGCGGGCGTCGGCACCGGCGCCATCTTGAAGGTGGCCGCCGAGACGGATTTCGCCTTGCGGCGCCTGCGCCGCCGGCCGGTGACCCTGGCCGAGGAATTCTATCGCCTGGTGGAGGCCTGACATGCCCGTCTACGACCGTGGTTACACGCACTGGCAACCCTCCGGAGGTACGACCCTGCCCGCCTGGCTGGTCATCGCCCGGCGGGGGGTGAGCGAACCCCTGAAACGCCGCTGGTTGCTGCTGCTGATCCTCATGGCCTGGGTACCTGCCATCGTCAAGGGGGGGATCATCTACTTCAAGCTCAAGGCGGGCGATCTGGCCGATCTGCTGGGGGGCGGCTGGGCCAGCATCGGTCCGGACGGGTTCCTGAGCTTCCTGGAAGGCCAGCGCTTTTTCGTCTTCGTGCTGCTGGCCATCGTGGGCGCGGGCCTGATCGCGGCCGACAGGCGGGACAACGGCCTGTCCCTTTACTTTTCCAGGCCCTTGAGCCTGGTCGATTACCTGGGGGGCAAGGCGGCCGTCATCGTCTTCTTCTACTTCATGGTCACCCTGTTTCCCAGCTACGCCCTGTGCCTGCTGGCCTACCTGGTGGCGCCCGGGGCCACGGGGCCGGACATGCTGCTGCTCATGCCCCTGCGTGCGACGGCCTACTGCCTGGTCAGCGGCATGAGCATCGCCCTGGTGCTGCTGGCGTTCTCCAGCCTGGGCAAGCGCTCCATCTTCGTCATGGTATGGTGGGCCATCATGGTCACCGGCACCGAGGCCATCGCCGCTGTGGCGGGCGGGCTGGGCAGTACGGGCCTGCAGGCGGTGAACTTCCTGGGCCAGTACCACAACCTGGGGTCGGTGTTCTTCTCGACGGAGCCGCGGCTGGAGGTTTCGGTGACGGTCAGCCTGGGGATGATCCTCGTCTGGACGGCCCTGGCCCTGCTGGTCCTCAGACGCCAAGTGCGGCCGGTGGAGGTGGTCTCATGACGGCAGGGGCAGCCGTGGCGGCAGGCGGAGCGCGCATCACCGCCGAGCGGGTGGGCAAGTGGTTCGGCGAGGTCATCGCCGTGAACAACTGCAGCCTGAGCGTGGGTGCGGGGGTGGTGGGGCTGCTGGGGGCCAACGGGGCCGGCAAGTCCA